>NZ_PNDI01000030.1:0-36666 GCF_005887465.1 Pseudoalteromonas sp. S1610
TGTTGTAATGCATTAAGCATTCAAAAAAACCCGAGCTTAGTCTCGGGTTTTTTAATGCTTGAAGAAAAGTGATTAGCTATCAGCTTTTAGCTGCTCGGTGCTAATATAAGCTAAGTAGCCTGAGTTAGTATCAACCCCGAGTAGAAGCCAGCGGTTTAAGAACCTCTGAATATCTATAGTTTAATATTTGAGCGCTGTTTTTTCATAGAAGGGAATATGACTATACGCTAAAACTCAGTAAAGACATGTCTATTCATTGAATAGCTATCGACTCTTATAGACTATTAGCCTAAGCTAAAAATAGCTTAAATTTACAACAGGAAATGGGCGATGAATAATAAAAATAATTATCCGCAAGGTATATTTTGCTGGGCTGAACTGTGTACTCATAATTGGAAAGATGGAAAAGCTTTTTATACCTCGTTGTTTGAATGGGGGAATGACGACCAGCCAATTGGCGAAGATGAATATTACACAATGCTTCAAAAGCAAGGTGACGATATTGCTGCCATGTACCAAATGCCTAAAGAGCAAGTGGACGATTCCACACCTAGCTACTGGCTTACCTATATTGCAGTAGATGATGTTGATACATGTACAATTAAGGCGCAAAAGCTAGGCGCGCAAATTATAGCAGGCCCTCACAATGTTATGAATGCAGGGCGCATGTTAATGCTTAAAGACCCAACCGGCGCCATAGTGGCGTTATGGCAAGGTAAAGAGCACATAGGATGTCAGCGCCCTTGTGAGCTCGGCACGCCTTATTGGCACGAAATGGCAACGCGTGATAGCGAAGCGAGCCGTCACTTTTACTGCGAATTACTAGGTTGGCAAAGTGAAATAAAGCCTATGGAAGGTATGGATTACACCTTGTTCTTAGTTGCAGGTAAGCCTGTAGCGGGCATGCTACAAATGAATAATGAGTGGCCAGAAGACGTGCCTCCCCATTGGATGATTTACTTTGCCGTGGATAACTGCGATAGCTATGTAAAAAAAGCGGCGATCCTTGGAGGGCAAGTGTGCGTACCTGCTACAGATATCCCTGATGTAGGGCGTTTTAGTGTTATTTGCGATCCTCAAGGGGCTGTTTTTTCTATGATTGAATCGGCAATGGATGATATTAAAGCTTAGTAATTAGCAATGCTTAGGATTAATTTTAGGCTTTAGTATGGTTATTTAGTCGCAGTAATTATATGCTTTTTTGCTATAATGGCGGTAATTACACCGCCAGTCAGCAAGAGAGTCCAATGGAACTTGAACAAGATAGCAATTTAACCCTCCCTTTATTTATTCTAGATGAGACACTAAGTACCCGTGACTTAGCGCAGCCTGACGTGGAAATTTCAGTTATTTTAAGTGATGAGCTACTGACTCAGCTATGCCAAAATCCCAGTGCTGACAGTAGTATTGGTATAAGCATTACGGACTATGAATTGAATGTCATCAATTCAAGCTTTTCAAGTGTAGTGCAAAGCGAACATGACGCTCAACTAACGCTCACTCAAGGCCCTCTATTAAGCGCTGTAGTGACTACAGTTGATGAGCTGACATTCGTATCACCTCAAGTTGATATGATGCCCACGTTCGATTTGGGCGATGAGGCAGAGTAATGAAAAAGATCATTATAAGTACATTTGTACTGATTATTTTAAGTGGCTGTGCCTACCTCGGAAATGCTCATTATAACGAACTGTTTGGTCCCGAAAAAACACAAGCGCGTATTGTTGACGCTAATAGTGGTGATGGCGCCGAATTTCTTCAACATGTAAAGCCTGTAATAGATACTCGCTGCGTGGTTTGCCATGGTTGTTATGATGCGCCTTGCCAGTTGAAGTTGTCGTCTCCTGAGGGAATAGATAGAGGGCTAAGTAAAGAGCTGGTGTACGACGGTACTCGGTTGTTAGCCTCAACGCCGAGCCGATTATTATTTGATGCAACCACCACTGAGCAATGGCGTGAAAAAGAGTTTAGCCCGGTATTAAACGAGCGAGCACAAAATGAAGAAGCCAATTTAGCCGGTAGTGTGTTATTTAACACGCTGGTATTAAAGCAAAGTTCACCTTTGCCAGAAGATGAAGTATTAGATGAACGCTTTGATTTTTCGCTTAGTCGCAACCAAAGTTGTGCGACCATGGGTGAATTTGACCAATTAGCGGATGAGCAACCGCATGCGGGTATGCCTTATGGCTTACCAGGGGTGTCGGCTGCTGAATTTCAGCATCTACAAAATTGGATTAAAAAAGGTGGGAAAATGGCGCATATCAAGCCGCCATCAGCTGCTGAGCTTGCAAAGGTAAAAAACTGGGAAGCATTTTTAAATCAAGATAGTTTGAAGTATCAGTTATCAGCACGTTATATTTATGAACATTGGTTTTTAGCGCACATCTATTTTAGTGATGCGCAATCACCAAACTTTTTTAAGTTGGTGCGTTCAAGCACTCCTCCTGGGGAAGATATTAAGTTAATTAGCGCTCGTCGCCCTTATGATAACCCAAATGTTGAGCGTGTTTATTATCGACTGCTTCACGACCGTTCTACTATTTTGTCAAAAACGCATTTGCCACTTAAGTTAACGGATGAGAAGTTAACGCGCTTATATCAGCAGTTCATCGCACCAAAATACACTGTATCTAGCTTACCAAGCTATGAGCCAGCACTTGCATCAAACCCATTTAAAACTTTTGAAGCACTGCCTATTGATGCTAAATATCAATTTATGCTCGATGAAGCTGAATTAATTATTATGGGCTTCATTAAAGGGCCTGTCTGTCGTGGTCAAATTGCACTGAACGTGATTAATGATCATTTTTGGGTGGCATTTGCCGATCCTGATAAAGTGGCGACTCCAGAGGTTGGTAAAATGCTAATGCAACATGAAGACGCATTAGAGTTACCAGCAGCGGAGGAGAGTAATGCGTTACCTATTTCTAACTGGGTAAAATATTCAGTTCGCGAAAAACGCTATTTAAAAGCCAAGGTTGAGCTAGCTAATAAAATGTTCAAAAATGGCGAGCACTTAACTACTGATTTACTGTGGAAAGGGGAAGGGCATAACCAAAATGCGGCGCTGACAATTTTTCGCCATTTCGATAGTGCAACTGTTGTAAAAGGGCTTATTGGCCAGCAACCTAAAACGATGTGGGTACTTGATTATGCATTGTTTGAGCGTATTCACTACTTACTAGTGGCTGGCTTTGATGTGTATGGCAATATTGGCCATCAATTGATAACACGTTTATACATGGATTTTTTACGCTTGGAAGGTGAGCAAAACTTTCTTGCGTTATTACCAGAGTCACAACGCGAAGCTATTAAGCAAAGCTGGTATCGTAAATCACCGCCAAGCCTATCGACCTTTTTCGAAAATAACCGTGAGTTTAGTCAGCCAAGCGGTATTAATTACCAAACTGATAAGCCACAATCAGAGTTATATGGATTAATTAAACAAACGCTTGAGCCGGTATTAAGTCCTCGTTATGACTATAAAAAAGTACCCGCACCATTAAGTGCAATTAACACCATGCCTGCTAAAGCAATTAACTTACTCCCGCAGCTATCCTATGTGTTAGTAAAAGAGCAAGATGAGCACAAGGCTTATACGATTATTCATCATAACGCGCATTATAATATTTCGAGCTTATTAAACGAAGACGGCCAGCGTGCTTATGAAGAAGATACCGTGACAATTGTGCCAGGTTTTATTGGTGATTACCCATCAGCAATTTGGTATTTAAATAACCCGCAACAAGTTGCTGCATTTGCAGAGCAGCTACCGCTTATGCAAATAGAGGCGGATTATCGGGCTTTAAAGTCTAAGTTTGCGATTCGTCGAACGCACCCTCAGTTTTGGCAATATAGCGATATATTACATCACGTTGCCCGCCAGTATCGGGGGGTTGAATTTGGTATGTTTGATTATAACCGCTTAGAAAATCGTTAATGATATTGTAAGTAGCCCAGCTTTTTAGTTGGGCTTTTTTATATCTAATAATTAGTGAATTAACTGATTAACTTGCTACAGTTAGACTAAAGTGAAAATAAAAAGCAGCTTGGTTTATGTTTAATATTGTAAAGAGTATTCGCAAACGTTATCGGTGGGCATTAATTGCTATTGCCTTGCTGATCAGCGTATCCGCATTACTCATGCAATACGTCTTTTCTGTGCAAAAATACGATGCGAAAATTATCAATATAGCAGGTAAGCAACGCATGCTGTCACAAAAAATAGCGTGGCATAGTAATGCGCTAATTAATCAAACAGCTAACAACGAACAGCACCTGAAATCGTTAGCTTACTCACTTGGGCTATTCGAACAAGGACATACTTTTTTACTCACTAAAAATGAGCAAGGTGAGGCGATTTATTTAAATGCTGCTTTAGTTGATTTATATTATGCCGCCCCAGGCAGCTTAGATACCGAGGTATCTAGTTTTATAAAACAAGCAAAAAAATTACTGACCCAACAAGAACAAGCGAATCCCGCGGTGTTTTCTGTGGGCGAGATTGAAGCATTATTAAAAAAATTAGACACCGCGGTGAGCTTATTTGAGCAGCAAGCGGTGACAAAGGTTAATTGGGTTGCCAATATTGAGCTGTTGTGTTGGTTTTTGACTCTAGCGTTATTGCTTATAGAGTTAAGGTTTGTGTTTATGCCAATGGAGAGGCAAGTTTTGCAGACCCTGCTTGAGTATCAACAACAAAAAGAATTTGCCGAGCAAGTCAGTCAGAATAAAGAACATTTTATTGCACGCGCCAGCCATGAGTTTAGAACTCCGTTACAGGGATTAATTAGTTCTATAAATGAATTAAGTATTCCCAGCTCGCAACAACAAATTCAGCGTCAAGCTCAGTATTGTTCTGTTAGGCTGCTAGCGATGTTAGATGAACTTCAAGATTTACAGGCGCTTAGTTTAAACCGTTGGTCATTAAAGCCGACCTCAGACAACCTACTAACAACTTTAAACAAAATACTGGCTGTGTATCAATATGGCTGTACTGAGAAAGGGTTAAAGTTAATTACCGAGTTAGCGCCGAGCTTAGATTGCGCGGTGATTGTAGATCACGCACGCCTACAGCAAATTGTTTCTGAACTACTTAATAACGCATTAAAGTTTACTGAGCAAGGAGAGGTCACCGTCATTGCTACGCTCAATAACCATCAGTTAGAGTTAAGCATAAAAGACAGTGGCTGTGGCTTTAGCCACCCGGTTGGTCAGCTCGAATTAGATAACAATCAACAAAGTAACCATTTTCAAGGTCTCAGAACAGGGCTTACCCGCGTGCAATATATTGTTAATGCGCTTAATGGCGACATTCGTTTTGAGAATAATCATTCACAAGGCGCCATTGTATTTTTAAGCCTACCATTAGAGATGGACACAAGCGAAACTAAGCCAACGCGCTTGCCTGATGATCTTAAGTGTTTAGTGGTTGAAGATAACCCGCTCAACATGTTAGTACTAACAAAGTTATTAAGTTCTTTGAACATACAGGTTGAATCGGCTGAAAATGGCAAAGTCGCCTGTGAAATGGCGGGTGAAAATACTTATGATGTTATATTTATGGATTTAAATATGCCGGTTTTGGATGGCTTTGAAGCCACAAAGCTGCTACATGAAAAAGACAAAACACGACCCATTATTGTGGTTACCGCAAACACTTCTGATAGTGATATAGCTCGCGCTAAAGCTTGTGGAGCAATAAGTTATATTCATAAACCCATAGATCAGCAAAGTATAATAGCGGCACTAAACGATGCTCTTCTAACAGAGGTTGATTAAATCTCACTTGCCTAATTGTTATTTTGTACGTTAATTTGAATTTTTAAGCCTTATTTTGGTAGCTAGTGTGAGCTCAATTTTACTTCAGCAATTTAATGGTTATTTATCCACCGGTGGCAGTAATCGCTATTATATTAAGGATTTAACTTGGCAAGTAAAACAGGGGGAACACTGGGTATTGCTTGGCGGCAATGGCGCCGGTAAATCTGCGCTTGGGGCTACGCTTATTGGTGAAGCCAAGCAACAAAGTGGGCAACGCCATAGTACTTTTAATAATCTACAGTTGGTTTCAAGTGATTTACAAAAGCAGTTATTAAGCGCTAATCGCAAAAGTGATAAAACACAAAAAGTAACCGATATACTCTTTTCTGCGCCTGAAATAAATAACGATTTATGCCAACAGCTAATTACAGCTCTTAATTTTGATGCCTTACTTAATCGTAACTTTACTGATTTATCGACCGGTGAAACACGTAAATTATTATTGATTAAAGCACTGTCTGCTAATAGTGAGTTAGTTGTGCTTGATGAACCATTTGATGGCTTAGACACTGAATCGGCTGGGCAGTTAAACCGCCTATTAAAGCAACTGAGTACGCACACTTGCTTTGTGTTTGTGCTAAACCGTGTTGATGAAATTCCAGCGTTTGTTGATCACTTTGCTTATGTGAGTAAGGGTCTTTTACAACATAGCTTAGCAAAACCGTGCGCAGCAAAACGAGCCGATTTGTTTAAGTTACTGCATTTAGAACATACATCTATAACTATTCCAGGTTCACCCGAGCCTACTTTTATTTCAAATGTAAACGCGCCACTCGTTAAGCTTACTGATACGCATGTACGTTATGGTGAACAGACTATTTTTGAAAACTTAAACTGGACGATTAAGCAACACCAACATTGGCAACTTACCGGCAAGAATGGCTCAGGAAAAACCTGTTTATTAAATTTAATCACCGGTGATAACCCTCAGTGTTATAACAATGAGATTGAGGTGTTTGGTTTCAAGCGTGGCACAGGAGAGAGTATTTGGGATATAAAACAGCATATTGGTTATATCTCTAATACCTTGCATTTACAGTATAGAGTGAGTATTTCGGCGCTCAATACTGTTATCTCTGGGTTTTTCGATAGTATTGGTTTATATCAACAAGCCAGTGAGTTACAAATGCGGTTAGCGAAACAGTGGTTGGCACTAATTGGCCTTAGCGATAAAGCTAATTGCGCTTTTACTCAACTATCGTATGGCGATCAGCGCCTATTACTTATTGTACGCGCAATGGTCAAACACCCTGCCTTAGTTATTTTAGATGAGCCATGTTTAGGGCTTGATGAGGCAAATCGTCAACGCGTTTTACTGCTGATAGAAAAGGTGTGTGCGGCAAAAACGAGTACCGTTATTTATGTAAACCATCATGCAGCAGATACCATTAAAGGGATTGAACACACCTTAAAAATGGAAGATTTTAAACCAACTTACTATGAACAGCATACGGCTCATAGTGAGTCGATTATATAAGCTTGTTTATAACTGAGTCACCGCGAATCCTTGGTCACGCAGTTGTTTAATTAAGCCATGTTGCTCAACTAAATGCAGAGCGCCTACAGCTATAAAAATATTGCCTTGTTCAAGTTTTGGGGTGAGCTGAGTGACCCAATTATTATTACGCTCAATTAACATCACTTGTTCGCTTTGTTGGCCGTATTGGCTGTTATCAAAACTGGTGTGGTAATAGCCGGTTAGGGTTTTCATATCGCCCTTTTTCCATGCATCCACTAGGGAAATAAAGTAGGTATTAATATCGCTTAGTTGCTCAAAAGTTTCTGCCATCATAGCGTTGCTTAATGACTCTAACCCATTAAACATTTGTAGTTGCTGCTCTATGGTTTCAAGCTCAGCAATTTTAATATTATTCTGTTGGGCATAATCTAATACCTGCTTATCAATACCATTTTTATCTGAATAACCTGCGTTTTGAAACTCAATTTGCATCATGGTTAACATCACAGCCCAAGGTTTAAAGCTGTTGAACATGGCAATATCAATCGACTTTTTAGCAAAGTAGTCTTTGAGTTGTTGAAAATTTTCTGCCGATAGCTCGCTCTGTAAAGTGCGGCCATTTGCTAGCAGCATAAACGGCATAGAACGTTGCTGCATTTGTAGTGGAGAGAGTTTACTAATATCCACTTCAACAACCACTTGATTACTGTCATCCAATGCACGAGTTACCTTTTGTGGTAGGCCTTTCATGCTGGCATCACCTACATGCACGGTGCCAAATAAATACGAGCTAGCGCCTTGTTTTTCTATTTTGAACAGAGCAGGAGCTGCATAGCCATTCACACTAAATGCTAAAACAACGAACGCCATCAATAAATGACTGATACGCAATGACACTTTCATAAAAAATCCTAACCAAGTTTTAGTTGTTTTATAAATACTAACTTAGTTTACTTTATAGGTAACGTAAAAATGCCAGATTAAAAAACGCTATTGGTACCAATTATTGCTGTAGGCCATGTTGCCATAGTTAGCCAAAGCGCGTGCTTGTTTAATAAGCTGGCTATCATCACTGCTAGCGTGTAATTGTTTATTTTTATAAATATAGCTGGTTGCAGGTTTGTTTGGCTGCAAAATCACGACTTTATCATTGAGCATATATGCAAAGTTTTTATCATATTGCATCATTGCACGTTGCTTGCTTTTAGCCACTGGTTGAGTGAGGTCATGACCAATCATCGGGTGCTCACCGCTGGCGCCAATAAGCGACAGTAAGGTGGCGGGAATATCTAGTTGACTGGCTAATTGATGATCGCGTTTGGGCTTAATGTCTTTACCAAAAATAACTGCAGGAATTTTAAAGTGATCAATCGGCACTAGGCTCGAGCCCATCACCCGCGAGTCATGATCAGCAATAACAATAAAAATCGTATTGTCCCAATAGCTCGACCTTTTCGCTTTTTCGATAAATTTACCCAGCGCATAGTCGGCATACTTAGCGGCGTTATTACGGCTTTGTTTTGGTTGTTCAAACAGGGTTATTTTGTCATCTGGAAATTCATAAGGGCTGTGGTTAGAGCTGCTAAAAATCAAACTAAAAAATGGCTTTTGCTGTTGTTGCAATTTGTTCAGTTCTTTATCTGCTTGAGTAAATAAATCTTCGTCGGATGCGCCCCATGAGCCATTAAAATCGATGTTATCGAAGTTTTCACTATCCACAATATCACTAAAGCCATTACCTAAAAAAAAGCTGCGCATATTGTCGAAATGGCTTTCACCACCGTAAATAAATTGAGTTTGGTAATCTTGCTTTGTTAAGAAACTGGCTAAGGTGAAAAAGTCACGTTGTGATTTATCTAGTTTTACAACCGCACGAGAGGGAGTGGGTGTAAAACCGGTTATCACCGCCTCAATACCTCGTACAGAGCGAGTGCCAGTAGCGTATAAGTTGTCAAAGCCCCAACCTTGCCGATAGAGCGCATCTATATTCGGTGTTAAAGGTAAGCCTCCTAAGGTGCCTACATAGCGAGCCCCCAAGCTTTCTTGCAGAATAATAACCAGGTTTTTCTTTTTACCTCGGTAGCTTGCCTGATGAAAAGTGCGGGTAGGGGCATTTGGATTATTAAATATTGCTTGAGGATTTTGCATGGTACTGCGTACTATGGCGAGTAACTCCTCTTGAGGGACCTTGCCATAATATGCCTGACTTGATTGCTCATTGGAGAGCTGTTTTAACGCAAATGCTACGCTATATGATGAATTAAGCGTGAGGTCATTCAGCAAGTGGTCGGTCGAAAATGCCACCATAGCGGGGTTTAATGGACGATGGCCTAATGAATTTCGAGCGCCTAACAGTGTTAGGCTACATATAATAACAGCTAATAGTGATAGTTTTATTGCCCCTAGGGACGAGCGGTTTTGCCATTGCTGAGTAAGAATTTTGTTAGCAAATTTAATGGTGAAAACGAGCGCTAAAACAGCGAAGAGGACTTCGAGTTTGTAACCTGAAAAAATCATTTTAGAGACTTCTTTAGGATAAATAAGGTATTCAATAAATAGGCGATTAGGGCGTAAGTCGTATTCGTTAATAAACGTGGGTGTAATAACCTCAAAAAACACTAACATTGCAGCCATTATTACTAAATACCACTTTACGACTACTCGAATATAAGCGGTTAATTTGAGGGCATGTGCTGCAAGTGTTAGTAACAAAGCGGGGGTTATGATGTAGCATAATGTTGCTATATCAACACGTAAACCGCCTACAAAAACAAAGTGCCAGGCGCCTTCGGTAAATACACGTCCACTTTGCCACAAACTTAAACCTAATCGCGCAAAAGTTAGCAAGCATAGGAGTGCGAAAAAAAATACCGCTAAAACCCACAATGGCCCCAGTACTTTTTTAGTGCTACTGATTAAGTCCATAGCACAGACCACCAAACTAAAATAGCAATAAGCATGGCGATAAAGACACTGGCGGATGCAATATCTTTAGCTAGACCTGATAGTTCATGATATTCGCTACCGATGCGATCAACCACCACTTCGACTGCGGTATTGACCAACTCAGCAAATAACACAAACAATAAGCTGGCAATCAATATTAATTTGCTACTTAAAGTAATTTCTTGCAAGCAGGCAAATACGCCTAGCAAACTAAATAAAACCAACTCTTGCTGAAAAGCAGCCTCAAATCGGCTCATCCATTTTAGGCCGTTAAATGTATGGCTTAAGGTAAAAATTAGGCGCATTAGGCCTTGGCGTTTTATAACGGTTTTATTATTCATATTTTAGTTTCGCTATGGTTAATCGTTTGACATGACGCGAGTAAATCTTCAGAGGTTTGGTAGGTTTTACTCGCAACACCGGTTAAGCTTAAAAGGGTATGAAAAATAGCATCGTGTGATTGCGCTAAAGTGCTATTTAAGTTGTTGAGACACTTGGCTGTAATGCGCTGATTATGCTCATCAGCCCAGATGTAAAGAGGCACATGGGTTTGAGCTGTTGGTGCAAATGCATAGGGAAAGCCATGTAAGTATGCGCCATTTTCACCGAGCGACTCGCCATGGTCTGACACATACAGTAATTGCTTATCAATATTAGCTGGCAGTGCCTTTAACTGTTCAATAACTTGAGCGTTGATAAAATCACTATAAGCAATTGTATTATCGTAGGTGTTAACCAGTTCTTCAGCGCTACAGTTTTGAATATCGCTGCGGTCGCAGGTTGGACTAAACTGTTTAAATTTTTCAGGGTAGCGCTTAAAGTAAGTAGGACCATGTGAACCCATCATATGCAGCACTATAACCGTATTAGCCTGACTCAAATTGGCAAGCTTGTGCTTTAAAGGGGCTAGTAACGCTTCATCAAAACAGTATTTACCATCACATAGTTCAGATGCTTTGGTATCAATATTAATGGTAGGTACGCGCGTGCAGACGTTTTTACAGCCACTGTTATTATCAACCCACAAGACATCTGCGCCTGCTTGTTGTATCAAATCAATTACGTTTTGCTGGTTATCACTGTCTAAACGAGAAAAATTGGCATGAGTTTGCAGTGAAAACATACATGGTACTGACACTGCTGTGGCCGTGCCACACGACGATACGTTATCGAAATAAGTGACATTATGTTTTTGCGTGTATTGGTTGGTATTACGCTCATAGCCTTGGTAGGAAAAATTTTCAGCTCGAGCGGTTTCACCTACCACGATGACAGTAACTCGTGTTGTGCTTGGCGATGCTAAAGTTGGCGTGGTATCAATATTTTTAAATTCAATATCGCTATAAAGTAACTGGTCACGGGCGTATTTGTAGCCACTAGAGAGATATTGAAATGGAATAATTTCTTTTTTAAGAATACGGTTATTTCGGCCTGTTGCCGCATAATCGGCGTAAAAGTTTACTACCACTAATGCAATCAGTGCAAAGCTTGCTAAAAGCAGTTTAAGACGGCTAATAACTTCTTTGTATGGGCGAGCGCAGTTTATTTTTATTCTACTCAAAATAAAGACAGGTAATGCGGCAAAAAGCAGTAAAAAGCCAACAAGTTGCAAGTTTAAATAGCTTAACGCTTCACTAGAGTCAGTTTCGACGGTGTTTTGTATCATGGAATAATCAAACACCACACCATAGTTCAATGAGCCATATAACGCCGCACTCGAGAGCACTAGCAGCAAGTAGTTAATGGGTTTTAGTATTCCCCGAATAGAAACCACTGAAAAGAATATGATTAGCAAACAAATCAGTAGTAACGGCACAGAAAACAAAAATAGCCATGAAAATGTGTGCAACGAGGTAATAGCGCTAAACGCACCATGCATAAATGGAATATTAATAACTAAGCCGTAATAACAAGCCATAAAAATAATGAATGCATTAGCACTGCAATTAAAATAAAAGCGTTTTTTAGTATTTTCTTGCGGTTGCTTACTGAGTTTGAAAGTTGGGTTCATAACACATCTCTTTTTAGTGAACGTTGTTATGCTAGGCTGCCAGACTTAAGAAACTCTTAAGAAATCGATTTATTTTAATTTTGTTAGATAAAAATGAGGAGGCTTACTAAAAATTAATCAAACCAGAATTCAGTGTTATAAGAATAGTGAATTTCCTGAGTTGAAATGAAGGGATAAAAAATCTATTTAACCTGGTTTAATTGAATTTTAAAACCTGAGTAAGCGTGTTTTTATAATTATTTTGAATTGAATTTGGTGTTGACTTAGCGCCCTGAGCGCGGTACTAATATAAAAAGACAGCGAAACAAGATGTTCGCAATGACTAAATCTTAAATGGTACTGAATTTTATGCTTAAAAATGCACTTAACCTAGTCCTGATTATTATCGTGGTGATTATTCCCGCGAGGGCTTCGTAGTGCTTTAAAAAACTAAGCATTGAAAAGCCCTCCGCACTTAACCGTCCGGGGGGCTTTTTAGTTTTAGAGTTAAATTTTTAATGGGTTGTCACACAGGAATGAGGATTTACTAATGACAGGCGCAGAACTAACAATCGATTTACTCGCCAAACACGGCGTAGATGAAGTATTTGGCTACCCAGGTGGTGCTATTATGCCCATTTACGATGCCTTGTATGGTGCGCCTGTAAAACATTATCTTACTCGTCATGAGCAAGGTGCAGGGTTTGCCGCCGTGGGCTATGCACGCAGTACTGGACGTTTAGGTGTGTGCTTGGCAACATCAGGCCCTGGAGCTACTAATTTAATTACCGCATTGGCAGATGCCATGATGGACTCAGTGCCTTTACTTGCTATTACAGGGCAAGTACCAACCGCCGCTATTGGCTCTGATGCTTTTCAGGAAATTGACGTGCTTGGCATGTCGCTTTCGTGTACTAAACACAGTTACATGGTTGAGCGAGCAGAAGATTTAGCCGAAATATTACAAGAAGCCATGCATTTAGCACAAAGCGGCCGTCCAGGCCCTGTTTTGGTTGATATCCCCAAAGACATTCAAATGGCGCAGGTGCCTTTTAAACCTTGGTTAGCGGCAGATGAATATTTGCCTCAACTTGATTTAAACCAAGTCGCTATTGCTAACCAATTACTCAGTGAAGCCAAACAGCCTGTTGCCTATGTTGGTGGCGGGGTCCATGCCGCTGATGCGCAAGCGCAGTTAATGCAATTTTTAAATAAAACGCAAATGCCAGCGGTTTCAACCCTTAAAGCATTGGGCAGTGTATTACCTGATTACGAATATGATTTAGGCATGCTAGGTATGCATGGCGGTCAAGCGGCTAATTTAGCGGTGCAAGAATGTGATGTATTAGTGTGTATTGGTGCTCGCTTTGATGACCGTGTAACAGGCAACTTAGCTAAGTTTGCTGCAAAAGCAAACGTGATTCATTTAGACATAGATGCAGCCGAGGTCGGTAAACGTAAACCCGCAAAGGCTTCTTTAATTGCTGATTTAAAAACCTCACTTCCCGCCCTTGAGTGCGTCGTTACGCCAAAAGCGTGGTGCGATCATAATAAACAAATGATGGTTAAGCATGCATGGCGCTACGACTATCCTGGTGAAAAAGTATTTGCCCCTTATTTACTTAATCAACTAAGCCAGCGTATGCCAAGCACTAGTGTGGTGTGTTGTGATGTAGGCCAGCACCAAATGTGGGTAGCTCAGCACATGAAGTTTAGCCACCCTTGCAACCATTTGAGCAGTGGTGGTGCAGGCACTATGGGATTTGGTTTACCCGCGGCTATAGGTGCACAGATAGCGCGTAAAGATGACTTTGTGATCACCGTTTCAGGCGATGGTTCAATCATGATGAACATTCAAGAGCTTGCCACTATTCGCCGTAATAATTTACCAGTAAAAATACTGATACTTGATAACCAGCGCTTAGGAATGGTGCGCCAATGGCAAGAACTATTTTTTGAAGGGCGTTACAGCGAAACTAACCTATCAGACAACCCTGACTTTGTACAACTTGCTGCTGTGTTTGGCATTCCTGGGCAAACTATTACCCATGCGAACCAAGTGGATGATGCAATCACTGCCTTATTAAATAGCGATGGACCCTATATTGTTCATGCTTGTATCGATGATAAAGAAAACGTATGGCCACTTGTTCCGCCTGGAGCTGCCAACGATGAAATGATGACGGAGAAAGCACAATGAAACACAACTTAACTATTGCCTTAAAAAGTCAAAGTGTCGCAATCGAGCGCTTTTTACGTGTGGTGCGTCATCGTGGTTTTGACTTGACTCACTTACAGCTCAATATGGACGATGGTCAATATAATATGGCAATGACGGTTGATAGTGATAAACCAATTTACTTGCTTACTAGCCAGTTAAATAAATTGGTTGATGTGAAACATGTGACGCTACAAAGCTTACAGCAACAGGCTGTATAAAATAAATTTAACGAATTTTACGAATAACCGATTATTTGGTTATTCATCAATTTTTAGAATGAGGAATGCCCGCATTAATTGCGGCAAACACTGAGGTAACTATGGCTAAATTAAGAAGTGCAACCACCACTGAAGGGCGTAAACGCGCAGGCGCAAGAGCATTATGGCGTGCAACAGGCATGACTGATACCGACTTTGGTAAGCCAATTATTGCTGTTGTGAACTCATTTACGCAATTTGTACCGGGGCACGTACATCTTAATCAGCTTAGTGAACTGATGGCTGAAACCATTACTCAGGCCGGTGGTGTACCAAAAGAATTTAATACCATTGCTATCGATGACGGTATTGCCATGGGTCACGGCGGTATGCTTTATTCACTGCCATCGCGCGATTTAATTGCCGACTCAGTAGAGTACATGGTGAACGGCCATTGTGCCGATGCGATGATTTGTATTTCTAACTGCGACAAAATCACCCCTGGAATGATGTTAGCGGCGCTGCGTTTAAATATACCCGTTATTTTTGTATCGGGCGGCCCAATGGAAGCAGGTAAAACCAAATTAGCGAATATCGATATTAAACTCGATTTGGTTGATGCTATGGTTAAAGGCGCTGATGAATCGGTAAGTGATGCCGACTCTGAGCAAGTTGAGCGATCTGCATGCCCTACCTGTGGGTCGTGTTCAGGGATGTTTACCGCCAATTCTATGAACTGTTTACTAGAAGCAATTGGCCTTGCGCTGCCTGGTAATGGGACCACGCTTGCGACCCATAAAGACCGCAAACAACTATATGTTGAAGCGGGTGCACGTATCGTTGATTTATGCCGTGAGTACTATCAAAAAGATAACCAAGACGTACTGCCTCGTGCTATCGCTAATAAAACCGCATTTATGAACTCTATGGTGGTTGATATTGCTATGGGCGGTTCATCAAATACGGTATTGCATTTACTCGCAGCGGCACAAGAAGCCGGCGTTGATTTTGATATGTCACACATTGATGAACTTTCACGTAAAACCCCGTTTTTATGTAAAGTTGCTCCAGCTACAGCGCAATACCACATTGAAGACGTACACCGTGCTGGTGGCATGATGGCGATAGTTCGCGAGCTTGGAAAGGCTGGGTTAGTTGATTTATCGGTTAACCATGTTGCTGGTATGACAATGGGTGAACTGGTTAAAAAGTGGGATGCAACCGATCCGAATAACGAAGCTGCGCAAAAGTTTTATCGTGCTGGCCCTGCAGGTATTCGTACCACCAAAGCAATGAGCCAAGATTGTCGTTGGGATGAGGGTGATAACGACCGTGAAAACGGTTGTATTCGCAGTGTAGAACATGCATTTCGTCAAGATGGCGGCCTGGCGGTACTTGCGGGTAATTTAGCGGTTGATGGCTGTATTGTTAAAAGTGCCGGTGTTGTCGATGAAATGCTGCACTTTGAAGGTACTGCGGTTGTGTATGAGTCACAAGATGATTCTGTAGAAGGGATTTTAAATGGCGAGGTAAAAGCCGGCGATGTGGTGGTTATTCGCTACGAAGGGCCTAAAGGCGGCCCTGGTATGCAAGAAATGCTATACCCAACTAGCTATTTAAAATCAAAAGGTTTGGCAGAGCAGTGTGCATTAATTACTGATGGGCGTTTTTCAGGTGGCACGTCGGGTCTATCGATTGGCCACGTATCGCCGGAAGCTGCCAGCGGTGGCGCAATTGCTTATGTTGAAAACGGCGATAAAATTATCATCGATATTGCCACTCGAGAAATAACGCTGGCGTTAAGCGGTGAAGAGCTTGAAGCTCGCAAGCAAAAACAACTGGCTCGTGGTAAACAAGCGTATAAACCGCTTAATCGTGATCGTTATGTATCATCTGCGCTTAAAGCGTATGCGCTACTTGCAACTAGTGCCGATAAAGGCGCAGTTCGCGATTTAGCCAAACTGGAGGAGCTTAGCTAGGTATGGTTTCTCAAGAACTCGATTATTTTCGCGCGATTATCCAAGCCAATATGGAGCCTTTAGCCAAGGTAACTGAGGTAAGTGAAATGGCCGAATTGAGTGCACGATTAGGTAATCATGTTTGGTTAAAACGTGAAGACCAGCAACCCGTGTACTCGTTTAAATTACGCGGTGCTTTTAATAAATTAAATAAGCTGCCTAAAGGCTCGGTTGTGATCACCGCATCCGCAGGTAACCATGCCCAGGGTGTGGCACTAAGTGCCTCACACTTAGGGCACAAAGCCACCATTGTGATGCCCGTGACCACACCTGAAATAAAGGTTAATGCGGTAAGGGCATTGGGTGGTGAAGTCGTATTGCATGGCCATCAATTTGATGCCGCAAAAGCGTATGCGCTGGAATTAACTGAGCAGCGAAACGGCGTATTTGTACCGCCATTTGATGACCCTGATGTGATTGTTGGTCAAGGTACGGTTGCCCGTGAATTAATGCAACAGCTCAACGATTTAGATGTGGTATTTATTCCTGTTGGCGGCGGCGGCTTGCTGGCAGGTATGGCGGTATATATTAAGTCGCTGCGCCCCGATATCAAAGTGATAGGGGTTGAGGCGAATGAAAGCGCCTGCTTAAAAGCTGCTTTAGCAGCAGGCGAGCCGGTAGAGCTCGATCGCGTTGGCAGTTTTGCCGATGGTGTTGCCGTTAAAATAATTGGTAGCGAAACATTCAGACTGGCACAAAAGTTTTGTGATGAAGTAGTTACCGTATCAGACGATGAAATATGTGCAGCCATGCAAGATATTTTTGTATCAACCCGTGCTATAGCTGAGCCTTCAGGAGCGCTTGCAACTGCAGGGCTTAAAAAATGGTCTCAGCAGTCGGGTTTAAAGGGGTTAAATTTAGCCGCTATTTTGTCTGGTGCTAATTTAAACTTTGATCGCTTACGTTATGTGGCTGAGCGCACTGCGCTGGGTGAGAAAAACGAAGCTTTATTAGCCGTGACCATTGATGAAAAGCGCGGTAGTTTTAAGCAGTTTTGTACATCTTTAGGTGGGCGTGCCATTACTGAGTTTAACTATCGTTATGCGGGGCCTGGCGAGGCGCAAATTTTTGTTGGTATTGCGCTACGTCAAGGGTTAGCAGAACTTGAAGAGCTTAAACAAAGTCTAACAGATAACAAATATACCTTTTGCGATTTGTCAGATAACGAATTAGCAAAGCTGCATGTACGCTATATGGTTGGCGGTAAAGCGCCAGAGCAGTTACATGAACGCTTACTAAGGTTTGAGTTTCCAGAGTACCCAGGCGCATTGGCGCGCTTTTTGGATACGCTGGGTAGTAACTGGAATATCACTTTATTTCACTACCGCAATCATGGCGGGTCAATGGGGAATGTATTAGCAGGCTTTGCTATTGAACCAAGCCAATATGAGATGTTTAATGAGCACTTAAATCGGCTAGGTTACAGTGTCCAAGACGAAACCGATAACCCCTGTTTTACTCAGTTTTTAACTACCCAACCTCAAGCAGAAAAGCTTGAAAAAATTGCTCTAGCCTAACTCTATCCTAAGCAAGCATCTTATCCCGATGCTTGCTTTATTAGCTGTTTTACATATAGTTATAATTAATTATCATGTTTATGGAAGCCTGCTTTGCTACTTAAAGGAATAATAATTAGCACCTGCTTTTTTTGTAGCCAGTTAACGGCGCAGGAATCAGTCACGTTACAATTAAAGTGGACGCACCAATTTCAATTTGCTGGCTATTACATGGCCAAACAAAAAGGCTTTTATAATGAGGCCGGTTTAGACGTCAATATAGTTCCTGCCGATCCAAAACGGCCAAATAGTTTTGGTGCGGTAGAGCGAGGAGAGGCGCAATTTGGTGTAGCACATTCAGGTATATTAGAACGCCGTATTGCCGGTGAACCCTTTGTAGCCATGGCTGCCATATTACAGTTTTCTCCTTACTGTTGGATGGTAAAAGAAACTTCAGATATTTTTCATGCTCGTGATTTTATTAACAAGCGTGTAAGTGAAGTCAGCAAAGAGAGTAATTCTGAGTTACTAACTATGCTTAAGCGCAGTGGTATTGATACCGAAAAACTGGCTGTTTACAAAGGCGATGAATTACAACAAGCATGGATGGAAAATAAATTAGATGCGATAGAAGTGTATGTTACCGACCTACCTTATCATATGGATCAGCAAGGGGTTGCTCATAGACTTATATGTCCACAACGTTATGGGATGGATGTATACGCGGATATTTTATTTACCAGCGATAGTATGGTTAAGTATCACCCCGATACGGTAGAAAAGTTTTATCAAGCAAGTTTAAAAGGGTGGCGCTACGCGGTAATGAATATGGATGAAGCCATTGCCATAACCCAACAGTTTTATGCGCCTGATCGCAGTTTTCATCAACTGGCATATGAGGCTGAGGTACTTAAAGACTATATTGCTCCACCGAGTACTACTGTGGGTAATATGTCGATGGCTAAATGGCGTTTAATTGCTGACTTATATGAGATTGATCAAACAAAGTTTGATGAAGTAAAAGCTGATTTTATTTATAAATATAAAAAGCAAGAAACACTGCAGCTTTCTTGGATGCTAATTGCGGCTATTATAATAAGCATTATTTCTATCCCTCTGTATTTACGTTTAATACTTAAATCGGCTAAACAAAATCGGGTATAAGGTTAAGCAATTCCCTTGCTCTGCGAGGTTAAAAAAATAACCGCTTAATTAGGTGCTATTGTGCTGGTATAATCAAACGTCTTTTTTATATCCTAAGCTGTTATGACCTTAACTGAGCAATTTTCTGCCCTCAACTCTTTGCTAATGAATACTCGCTTGTATTGGCAGTGTACTGCATTTGATTTTGACGCTTTACCTTGGCCTGAATTACATGCTCCTTTGAGCGCTTTATCCGATCAGGCGGTTGCTGAATTAGACTCTGATCAAGAGCAGCTCTATCAGTTTTTTTCATCCTATATTCCCGCTGTTGAGCAACTTAGCCGATTAGTGTCATTACCTGCCATTACCAACACTCGGAAGGAGTACCCATTTTGGATCAGTAATGGTATTAAAGGTCGAAAGTTTACTCAGCTACAAGATTTTGTTGGCGCATTGCCCACTAGTAATCAGCCTGTATTAGAGTGGTGTGCAGGTAAAGGCCATTTAGGGCGAATGTTAGCTTTTAATGGTGCGCAGAGTGTACACAGCGTTGAGCTACAATCTCATTTGTGTGAACAAGGGAAAAAAAGTGCACAGCAGCAGGGACTTGCAATACAATTTAGCCAAGCCGATGTACTTAAGGATAACATTCAGGATTTTTTTAGCCCACACACTCATGCCGTCGCTTTGCATGCCTGCGGTGCGTTACACCAAACTTTTATGCATCAAGCCAGTGCAGCAAAAGTACCACAAATTAGCTTTTCACCTTGTTGCTATCATTTATTTACTGATAATAATTACCAAGCGATGAGCGAGCATGCTCAGCAAAGTCGATTAAACTTAACTCACAGAGATTTAAAGCTCGCCCTGCAAGAAACTGTTACAGCTCCTTCGCGAGTAGGCAAAGTGCGAAAAACAGAAGTGGAGTGGCGACTCGGGTTTGATGCCTTAAGAAAGTCACTTACTGGTGAGTTAGGGTATGTCAGCGTCCCTTCAGTGAATAAAGCGATATTTTCAGATTCGTTTGCAGCATTTTGTAACTGGGCGGCAGACAAAAAAGCCTTAAAACTGCCAAAAGATATTGATTACAATAAGTTTTTATTGATTGGGCAGGCGCGAAAAAAAGTAACAGAGCGAGTTGAACTGGTTCGACATGTGTTTAGAAGAGCAATAGAAGTTTGGCTTGTGCTCGATCGTGCTTTATATTTGCAGCAGCAAGGCTATGACGTCAGTGTTAATACATTTTGTGAGAAGCAATTAACACCCCGTAATATTTTAATTTTAGCCAGTTTAAAAACGCCCTCAACCTAAAAGAGATGTAATGAGAAATTTAAATAACTTACTAGAAAATAATAAACGCTGGGCATCTAGAACGAGCGAAGCGAACCCTGAATTTTTCAAAATTTTATCGATGCAACAAAACCCAGAGTACTTATGGATAGGTTGCTCTGATTCACGGGTGCCAGCTAATCAAATTGTTGATTTATTACCGGGTGAGTTATTTGTGCACCGTAATGTTGCCAACGTGGTTGTACATACCGATCATAATTGTTTATCGGTTATGCAGTACGCGGTCGAAGTATTAAAAGTAAAACATATTATGGTTGTTGGCCACTACGGTTGTGGTGGTGTGCAAGCGGTACTAAACGAGGACCGCTTTGGCTTTATTGATAACTGGCTGCGCCACGTTGGTGATGTAAAAGAAAAACACCTAGAGCAACTTAATGCTCTGCCAGAAAAACAACGCCTTGATCGTTTAATAGAGCTTAATGTGATTGAGCAAGTGCGTAACGTATCTCGCACTAGCATTGTTCAAGATGCATGGCTAAGAGGTCAAGAACTCACGGTTCATGGTTGGGTATATGGCTTAGAAAATGGTCATTTGCATGACTTAGAATCGGTAGTTAGTTGTGCTGAAGAAGAGTGTGAAAGCTATAAAAAAGCAGTACACCATGTACTAAATAAATCTGCGGACAGTCACCTTTAATATGGCCAAAACGGCGCTAATAATCGGCAGTACCGGCTTAGTTGGCAGCCAGTTATTACAACAGCTGTTAGCATCTTCTAGCTATTCGCAGGTAGTGAGCTTATCGCGCCGCCAATTAGATTTTTCCCACCCTAAATTAATTAGCTATGTTATTGATTTTGAAAATTTGACGCATTATGTTGAACTGTTCAAAGGTGACGTGTTCTTTTCTTGCTTAGGGACTACGTTAAAGCAAGCGGGTAGTGTGGCTGCACAACGTAAAGTTGATTTTGAATACCAATTTATTTGTGCGCAAATGGCGGCCAATAACGCTGTTCCGCATTATTGTTTGGTATCGTCAAGTGGCGCAAATGCGCATAGTATGAGCCGTTATTTAAAAATAAAAGGAGAGCTTGAGCAGCAGGTGAAGCAGCTTGGCTTTGCACGCTTGAGTATATTGCAACCGTCTTTATTAGTTGGCGAGCGCTCAGAGCTTAGAATTGCAGAAAAGTTCGGTGAGGTGGTACTTCCACTGCTAACGCGTTTTGGTATCCTCAAACGGTATAGACCCATTACCGGTGAGCAAGTAGCTAATAAATTGCTGAGGGTAAGCATAGAGCAACAACAAGCAACGGGTTACTATGTGCTGGACGAGCTATTTAAATAACTGAGTGATTAGCGCCATAAAGCAGGTTCGTCTATGGCGTTATATTTATTATTCAGCGTCTGTTTTTGCCGATAATTGCTGTTCAAGTATCGCTACTTTTGCTTCTAATTCAGTTAGCTTTTCACGTGTGCGGATCAGCACTTGGCTTTGAATATCAAACTCTTCACGGCTTACAAAGTCCATTTCGGCAAGCTTGTTTTGTAACACTTGCTTAGTTTTACCTTCAAGTGTATCAGCCAGGTTTTTTACACCTTGTGGCATGTTATTAGTGATCTGTTTCGCAATTTCTTCAAGTTTTGCTGGGTTAATCATAGTCGTCCCTTGCCTGTTGCCTAAAATGATAATAACTAATATTACCTTATTGGCTAGGCGTATTGTAGTGATTACGTTAAAATTGCCCGTCTTTTTGCAATCAGCTGGTCGTTATGAAACTCAATCCTAAACAAGATGAAGCGGTAAAGTACATTAGTGGTCCTTGCTTAGTATTAGCCGGCGCAGGCTCGGGTAAAACGCGAGTTATCACCAACAAAATTGCTTACTTAGTACAGAAATGTGAGTATCAAGCGCGTAATATTGCGGCGGTTACCTTTACCAATAAAGCGGCTAAAGAAATGCGCGAGCGGGTTTTGCAAACCTTGGGAAAACAAGAGTCTAAAGGGTTATGGGTGTCTACTTTTCATACGCTTGGGCTTGAAATCATCAAAAAAGAGTTGAAAACACTGGGTTTTAAACCCGGTTTTTCGTTGTTTGACGACCAAGATACTAATCAATTACTCGGTGATTTAACCGAAGACGAGCTTAAAAAAGACAAAGACTTACTAAACCTACTTAAAATGCAAATTGGTAGCTGGAAGAATGAACTCATTTTACCAGAACAAGCTATTCGCGAAGCCAGAGAGCCGCAAAAGGCATTGTTTGCTCAGTTGTATGCGCGTTACCAAAATCAATTAAGAGCGTATAACGCGCTGGATTTTGATGATTTAATTATGATCCCCACGCTGCTTTTAAGTAGTAATGCCACATCACGTGAGCGATGGCAGCAGCGTTTTCGTTATTTACTGGTGGATGAATATCAAGATACCAATACCAGCCAATATCAATTAGTGAAATTGCTGGTAGGCGAACGAGCACGCTTTACTGTGGTGGGAGATGACGATCAGTCAATTTACTCTTGGCGTGGTGCTCGTCCACAAAACTTGGTGTTATTAAGTAAAGATTACCCTGGGCTTCGATTAATAAAACTAGAACAGAACTATCGTAGTGCTGGGCGCATTCTTAAAGCGGCCAATATCTTAATTGCAAATAACCCCCATGAGTTTGAAAAAAAGCTCTTTAGTGAGTTGGGCTATGGTGAGCAAATTAAAGTCATTGGCTGTCGCGATGAAGAACATGAATCAGAGCGTGTGGTTGCAGAGATTATTTCTCATAAATTTATGAAACGCACCAGCTATAAAGATTACGCTATTTTGTACCGGGGTAACCACCAAGCGCGGGGCTTTGAAAAGTCGTTAATGAGTAACCGAATCCCGTATAAAATTAGTGGTGGAATGTCGTTTTTTTCACGTTCTGAAATTAAAGATATCATGGCTTACTTACGTCTTTTAGTGAATCAAGATGATGACAATGCTTTTTTAAGAATTGTGAATACCCCACGTCGTGAAATTGGTACAGTCACGCTTGAAAAGCTTGGCACCTTAGCTAATGAAAAACACCAAAGCTTATTTGCGACCTGCTTTGATAACGACTTAGGGTACAGACTAAAAGGACGTGGTTTAAATGCACTAGCTGGGTTTGCCCGATGGGTGGTTGAGCTTTCAGATAACGCAGTGCGCAGTGATACACTGGAGGCGGTGAAGGATTTAGTGCGTAATATTAATTACGAAGCTTACTTGTATGAATCATCGCCTAGTGCCAAAGCTGCTGAAATGCGGATGAAAAATGTGTCCGAGCTGTATCGCTGGATAACAGACATGTTAACAGGCGATGCCGATAATCCGCCAATGACACTGGCTGAAGTAGTTAGTAAATTGACCCTTCGGGACATGCTAGAGCGAAACGAAGAAGAAGATGAAGCTGATGCCGTGCAATTATTAACTTTGCATGCCTCAAAAGGACTTGAGTACCCCTATGTATTTATGGTCGGTATGGAAGAAGGATTGTTGCCACACCAAGTAAGCATTGATGAAGACAATGTGGATGAAGAGCGCCGTCTTGCCTATGTAGGTATTACCCGCGCGCAACAAGAGCTGACTTTAACCTATGCTAAAATCCGCCGTCAGTTTGGTGAAACATCACAAACAGAGCTCAGTCGATTTGTGCAAGAGTTACCGCAAGATGACTTAGCCTTTGAAAACAAAAAAGCGCCTAACACCCAAGCTGAACGTATGGAAAAAGGCCAAGCTCGGGTTGCAAATTTAAGAGCAATGCTGAAAAAGCCACAATAAGGTGTGTTTAGCGCTATTTTAATTCTGAGTTTTTAAGTGTAGCTGGTATAGCGCTGGTTAGTGGGTGCTGTTTAGCAACGAATAGGTTTATGCCGTGTTTATCTAAAAGAGCTCTAAAGTTTAATATTGATGGGCCTTTAGCTATCACTTTTATCTGTTTAAGCTTAGTAATAGCCAACACCCCCTGCAACTGTAAATCGTAGCTTTCTTGTTGTAATACTCGTTTACTGAAGGTGGAGCTAAGGAGTAAATAATCACACTCTACTTCAGTCACCAAATTAAGCTCGCATTTGTCTTTTGCGAAATTGTTTAAGCCAATCGAATGACCGAGTTTTTTAAGCTGTTTTAAGTTCTCTAATTGCTGTGCGCTGGCATAACGCAGCTCCTGCTCATCAAACAACAAGCAAAGCTGTTCATTGTTTACCGGTTGTTTTAGTGTCGCTTTTAGTAAAGAAAATTCATGCTCTTCTAACAGTAAACTGGAGCAAGGCAATAGCGCAACGGCTATCTCTGCATTTTGTGCTTGTTGGTAAGCTTGTTGGATGAGTTGTAGTTCAACTTTGGTATGTTGTTCTTTATCATTCGCAAATTTCTTTAAAATATCAAAACTGGTAAAGCCAAGGACTGGGTGTTCACCAAAAGCCTCAAATAACGATGCACTCTGATAATGCTCATCCAAGGTGATAATATCTGAGCTACGAAACGTCATAGGCAATACATCAAGGTGATGCAATGTTTGTGACTCATGTTGCAACATAGGCTCAGTGAGCAGTGGATGAAATAACTCAAAGCGGTTTTTACCTGAATTTTTAGCATAATACATAGCAGCATCGGCGTCGCGAATGATTTCATCGGTATGTTTATAGCTTTGCTTTGAATAGGTTATCCCAATACTGGCGCCACTTTGTACACACACGCCTTTAGTACAAAACGGCTTTTGCATAATTTTTATAATGCGATTGGCAACATCTTCTGCCTGATTTGGCTCAGTTAAATGGGTTAGTAATACTACAAACTCATCTCCGCCTAGACGGGCTAATAAGTCATGCTCACGAATACATTGTGAGAATAGTTTACTAACACTAATTAAAAACTCATCGCCGGCATGATGCCCGAGCTGATCATTGATATCTTTAAACTTATCAAGGTCAATAAACAATACAGCAAAGTGCTCATTTGGATTGCGTTGATAATATTGCAGGGTTTTTTCTAGTTGAGTTAAAAATAAATTCCGATTTGGTAAGCCTGTTAGTGAGTCATGGTGAGCATCGTGATAAAGCTGTTGTTCTATTTTTTTACGTTCATCAATTTGCATTTGCAAATGTAAATTTGCTTGGCTCAATTCTTTAGTTTTTTCATTAACTCGTGAGGCAAGTTCTTGGTGGCTCTTTTTTAGTGCCTGTGAAGCTAATTTTGTTTGTAATACCGTGGCAATTTGATGCGATACAAAGGTGATTAGCTCTGCATCATCATGTGTAAAAAGGTGTTCATTATTATAAGCTTGGCAAACAATTAACCCTATAACGCCTTGCGAAGTTTTTAGCGGAGCGCCTAGCCAGCTGGTGGCTCTCTTGGATTCATCAATTGGTTTTTCACGCTCTACAATGCCACTATTTAATAACTCTTGTGCTCTTTGCGGATGAATTATTTGTGTTTCTTCGGTGCTTATAACCAGTTCACTGTAGCCTTTTGCAAAGCGCCGTGGTTGAGTGCTGCCTTGGAATTCATCGACACTGTAGGGAAAACTGATCCAACCTGATTCTTTATCATACAAGGCAATATAAAGGTTTTTTGCGTAAGTAATGGTTTTTATTATTTCGTGTATTTGAAAATAAGCATCATCTAAATTTTTGGCTTGGGTTGTCAGCTCTGAAATTTTGAATAATATTTGCTGGCGTTGCAGGGCACCTTTTCGCTGTTGTATTTCAACATTTAAAGCGTCATTACTTTGCGTTAATGCTCGGGTTCTTAATTTTACTTCTGATTCGAGTAACTCTCGTTTTTTAACCCGTTCAATTGCGGTGGCTAAATAGAGTGACATGGCCTCAAGCAGGTTTATTTGTTGCGAACTGTAACCTTGTTCTGTGTCGTAACTTTGCGCGGCTAACACACCAATAATGTTTCTTTCTTGATAAACAGGAACGCCTACCCAGTGTTCTGCAGGTGTACCCAATGCTTTAAATAAGCCTTGCTGGGCAGCATCATGCATTTGCTGTTTGGTAAAGTAAGTGGTTTTCCCTTGCTTGAAGACATAACCCGTTGCGCCTTCTTCAAAATTATTATCTCGATTAAGTGGTACTGCAATGCCATCTTTTTCATCAGAAAAATAAGATAATTCTAACTGTTGTGACTGGGGATCAACCAGCACCACATAAAAGCTTTTACTCGGAACATACTTTTGTAAAATGTCATGAATAGCAGGGTAAAGTAAGGTTAGCTCAGCAACAGTACTTGCTTGCTCTGATAATTGTATCAGGGCATTGTGGAGGTGGTAGGCATGTTTGTACTTTTTTAATAGTGCTTTTAGTCGTTTATTTTGGCGCACTACACTATTAGGTACAATAAGTTTATCTTCCAATGATGTTTAACCAGTTATAATTTTTTGTATAGTTATTAATCATTATAGTTCCACTTTTAACATTTTGCGTCAAGTAGATATTTTTCTTAATTATGTAGCTAAAACTCATGAATTAGAAACAAAAAAGGCTTACTAAAACGTAAACCTTTTATTTAAAGCATTTTGACTTGGCTAATTTTAGTTAGCGGTCATGAAATCGATTGCTGCGCTTATTTCATCATCAGAACAATCCATACACGTTCCACGCGGTGGCATGGCATTAAAGCCATTGATCGCATGATCTAATAAGGTGTCTTTTCCTTTAGCGATACGAGGAGCCCAATCGTCAGCTGATTTAGGAGCGCCTAAAGCACCTGTGCCGTGACAAGCAAAACAGGCTGCTTGATATACTTGCTCGCCTGAACGAGGACCTGTTGGTGCAGCAACCGCTACTTTCTCACCTTCAAGGTAAACAGCACCAATAGGCGCTAAACGTTTTTTAATTGCATCTTCAGTCATAGAGTTATCATATGGCTGTGCGTATGCGGTGGTTGCTAGCACAAGTAATGCTGCAGCTGATAGTTTTTTCATTTTGCCTTGCCCACTTCAATTTGAACGTGATCAATCACGATTTTAAATGACGGAATTTAGACCAATTATAACTCCACTCAGTGATTTATAAAATGCTCAGAGTCGATTTTATTTATAAATACGACTAATGATTGTCTTAACTCAATAAATTACCTAAATAAAACGGGATCATTAGACATCTAAATGCGATCAGAACCCTAATAATTAGCTAATGGCCAATACGTTACGTACTAGTTTTTCGATTCCTGCATCGGCATCCATAATTGATTGTGCCAACATATAAGCAGGTGTTGTAACCAGCTTATTATTTTTATCAATAACAATATCATCCACTTTACACTCAATATGCTCAGCGCCTAATGTGGTTAAAGCATCGGCCGTGTCGCTATCATTACCAATAGTGAGCTGTGGTTTATTATAAATGAATGGCAATAAAGCGGGTGCAATACACATATAACCGGTGGCTTTATTTGCTTTTGCAAATGCTTTACAAGCGCTCAGTACTTCGTCATTTACTTTCGCGTTAGTGCCATTAATAGCAAAGTCAGATAAGTTTTTAGCTACACCAAAGCCGCCAGGAATAATTAAAGCGTCAAATTGTGTAATGTCTAATTCAGCGAGTGACTTTATATTGCCACGGGTGATTCGAGCCGATTCCACTAATACATTACGCGACTCTGCCATTTCTTCACCAGTAATGTGATTAAGAGTATGGTACTGCGTAATATCGGGCGCAAAACACTGATATTTCGCGTTGTTTTTTTCAATGTGTAATAAAGTAAGCACTACTTCATTAATTTCACTGCCATCAAATACGCCACAACCTGCTAAAATTACCGCTATATTTTTCATATTATTTTGCTCCATTGAAGTCATTTTAATAAAGTTTAACACGACGAATCAGCCTATCTAAAAATTTATTTGCTGGTTTTTTAGCCGCAAAGTAAGTTGTTATGCGCTATATGCCATTTGATAACTAGTAAGGGTAAAAAAAATTATAAAGGATCGCTATGATCTTTGATCCATTATGCTAGAATGCTCATCCAGTTATTTAAATGGACGTAAATAATCAAAGTGGGTTACAACACCAGTAACGGTTTAAATGCCTTTTCCACATTGATAGAAGAATAATAAAAAAGAACCTCGAATTATCTTTTTTTAAACAAAACAATAAATTACAAACTAATCTAAGCATTTTACTATGTTTCGGATGGATAGTTTGTGGGTGTTATCTACATAGTTATCCACAAGTTGCTAAAAATGTAGCGCTCTTAATCACATTAATTCACAGTCGTTTTATTTACTGCCTTATGGCATGCTTATACTTATATTACTTTTTTGTATTTAGGATCCAATTTTACCATGGCTCAGATCCCCGAAAACCCGCTTATTCTTGTTGATGGCTCTTCATATTTGTTTCGTGCTTATCATTCTCCACCTCATTTAACTAATTCTAAAGGTGAAGCCACTGGCGCCATTTATGGCGTGGTAAACATGTTGAAAAGTTTGATCAAACAATACGATCCTTCACATATGGTAGTGGTGTTTGATGCCAAAGGTAAAACTTTTAGAAATGACATGTACAGCGAGTATAAAGCGAATCGTCCGCCAATGCCTGATGATCTGCGTACCCAAATAGCGCCGCTACATAGCATTATTAAAGCGATGGGCTTTCCATTAATTAGTATTGAAGGTGTAGAAGCCGATGACGTGATTGGAACATTTGCGCGCATTGCTTCTGAGCAACAACGCCATGTACTGGTATCAACTGGTGATAAAGATATGGCACAGTTGGTTAATGAGCATGTCACCTTGATCAATACCATGACCGACAGTATTTCAGATCCCGACACTGTGGTTGAAAAGTTTGGTGTTGGACCTGAACTTATTATTGATTACTTAGCCTTAATGGGCGATAAAGTAGATAATATTCCAGGCGTTGAAGGGTGCGGGCCTAAAACAGCGGTTAAATGGTTACAAAAGTACGGATCGCTTCAGGGCGTAATTGATAATGCTGCTGATATCAAAGGTAAAATAGGTGAAAAGCTTGCAAAAGCGATTGATCATTTACCATTGAGCTATGAGCTTGCCACTATTAAGTGTGATGTGGAGGTTGAATCTGATCTTGATACTTTTAAATTGCAAACACCGAATAAAGACGAATTAATTGCATTATATGGTGAGTGCGAGTTCCGTCGCTGGTTAGCTGAATTACTAGACAATCCAAAAGATGCTGACACACATTTAGCGGTCCCAACCCAAGAGAATGAGCTGCCAAAAGTTGAAGATGCACACTATGAAACGATTTTAACTGAGGCCCAATTTAATACATTGATAGACCAGCTCAATGAAGCTGAGCTATTTGCTTTTGATACTGAAACAACCAGTTTAGAGTATATGAAAGCGCAGTTGGTAGGTATGAGTTTCGCAGTAAAAGCAGGGGAAGCCGCCTACTTACCGGTTGCACATGATTACCCAGGTGCGCCTGAACAGCTCAGCCTTGAATTTGTGATGCAAAAGCTTGGGCCAATATTAGCTGACGAAAATAAAGCTAAAGTTGGTCAAAACTTAAAATACGATAAAAGTGTGCTTGCCAATGCTGGCTATGAATTAAATGGTATTAAGTTTGATACTATGTTGGAGTCTTATGTTTTTAACAGCGTAGGTACTCGTCATGATATGGACTCATTAGCACTTAAATATTTAGGCCACAAAAATATTAGCTTTGAAGACATTGCTGGTAAAGGTAAAAAGCAGCTCACGTTCAATCAAATCGAACTTGAAAAAGCGGCGCCTTATGCCGCAGAAGATGCCGATATTACTTTGCGTTTACACCAAGTACTATGGCCGAAACTTGAAGCGGATGAAAAGCTTAAATCGGTGTTTGAAAATATAGAAATGCCACTAGTAAGCGTTATTTCTGACATTGAGCGCACCGGTGTTGCTATCGACAGCAATATGTTGGCCACTCATAGCCAACGCTTAGGTGAACGATTACTTGAGCTTGAAAAAGAAGCGTTTGAAATCGCAGGCGAACCGTTTAACTTAAGCTCGCCAAAGCAATTACAAGTACTGTTATTTGAAAAGCTAGAATTGCCCGTTATCAAAAAAACACCCAAAGGCGCGCCTTCTACAGCAGAAGAAGTACTGCAAGAATTAGCACACGATTACCCATTGCCTAAAGTGATTATTGAGCATCGCGGTTTATCTAAGCTTAAATCAACTTACACAGATAAATTGCCACTGATCGTGAATGAGCAAACCAAGCGTGTGCATACTTCTTATCATCAAGCGGTAACAGCAACGGGTCGATTAAGTTCAAGCGATCCTAACCTACAAAATATTCCTATTCGTTCAGAAGAAGGGCGCCGTATTCGTGAAGCCTTTATTGCTGCTGATGGATATAAAATTGTGGCGGCCGATTACAGCCAAATAGAGCTGCGTATTATGGCGCATCTTTCACAAGATAAAGGGTTGCTCAATGCCTTTGCAAATGGCTTAGATGTGCATAGCGCTACAGCTGCTGAGGTATTTGGAGTTGAGCTTGAAGAGGTTACATCTGATATGCGCCGTAAAGCTAAAGCCGTTAACTTTGGCTTAATTTATGGCATGTCGGCATTTGGTCTGGCACGTCAACTTGATGTACCACGCCATGAAGCGCAGCATTATATTGATAAATATTTTGAGCGTTTCCCTGGTGTTTTAGAATACATGGAAACGACCCGTGAAAAAGCAGCAGAAAATGGTTACGTAGAAACTATTTTTGGCCGCCGCTTACATTTACCAGAAATAAATGCCCGCAATGGAGCACGCCGCAAAGGCGCTGAGCGCGCAGCAATTAATGCCCCTATGCAAGGCACTGCTGCCGATATTATTAAAAAAGCCATGTTAACAGTACATGCATGGGTTAACCAGCAAGCGCCTAATACGGTTAAGTTACTTATGCAGGTACACGATGAATTGGTATTTGAGATTAAAACAGAGTGCACTGAGCAATACACTCAGCAAATTTGTGAGCTGATGTCACAAGCGGCACAGCTAGATGTGCCACTTATAGTTGAAGCTGACGAAGGTGATAACTGGGAACAAGCGCACTAATTTGGTATGCCAAGGATGCCTTGTCTTAGGTAAACACAACAGTTAAAAAGAATTATTTAAAAGCGCCAATAGGCGCTTTTCTTTTAGCTTGCAGGTTAAAAAAAAGTTAAATTAAACAGCAGTTTGTATTAAATCGTTAGAGGTTCATCAATTCGCTTCGAATATCGATAATATGCTTGTATTTTTACGCTTGCTTTTGGTAAAGTGCCGCCCGTCCTCATCCTGTAGGACATCCTGTTGATGATGCATCGTAAGATGCAACGTATTGATAGCTTCTCCCCAGTTTGCTATATCGGCCTATCATATATTTGATGGGCCGTTTTTTTATAGCTTTACTCCAAAGCGTTAAATTTATTCTCTAATTGCACTTAGCGTTTCAAGTGATACCATCAGTTTACTGTGCGTTTTCTTTTTAACTCAGCGTATTAGTGATTTTCAATTTGACTGATCAAAGTATTATTTTTTCGGGTATAAATCTTTTATTTTAGGAGTGCATTATGTTTAAAACGTTAGCTGTAGCAGGTTTATCTTTATCATGTTTACTAGTTTCAGGTGTTGCATCGGCAAACTGGCAGTTACTCAACGATAAAAGCCAATTAAGTTTTGTCTCAATTAAAAAAAATAGCATTGCTGAGGCAAGCCATTTTACTCAGTTATCAGGGCAATTGAGTGAGCAAGGTCAGTTTAGCGTAAATGTTGATTTAACCTCAGCTGAAACGTTTATTCCTATTCGTAACGAGCGCCTAAGCAAAATTTTGTTTGAATCTGACACTTTTGCAAATGCAGTATTAACCGCTGACTTATCTGATAAATTGTCACTTATTAAGCAGCCTGGGCAGTACGTATTAAAAGGTGTTAGCGCCGAGCTAGACTTTCACGGTCATAAAAAGCCACTTGCAGTTGATGTACTTGTTAGTAGTGCGGAAAACGGGGATTTAAGCGTTGCATCATTTACACCTATCATTATTAATAGCGATGACTTTAAAGTCACCGAAGGGATAATGCAGTTACAAAAACTAGCCGGCTTACCTTCGATTGCTACTGCGGTACCGATTACTTTTGCACTGACCTTTAAAAAACAGTGATTTCTCTTAACGAACTTAGTAAGCAACTAAGCGAGCCAAGTAAACCTTTTGAACAATGGCAGCCTGCTCATTGCGGGCAATTGCCACTGCTGATTGACGAGCAAGGTAAATGGTTTTATGCGGGTAGTGAAATTACCCGCCAAGCCATGATAAAACTGTTTGCTAGTGTGTTGTGCCGCGAAGATGGACAGTTTTATTTAAAAACGCCAGTAGAGAAAATTGCGATTGAGGCTAAGGATGCGCCATTTATTATTGTAAGTTGGCATCGTGAGTCGACATCTGATGGCGATGTTATTTGTTGTATTGATAATCTACAGCGTACCTGGCTACTAAGTCGTGCTGAGCCGCTATATATTAATAATTACAAAGGCGCTGCAGTGCCTTATATGCAATTACCCTATGGTTGTTTTGCGCGAGTTGCCAGAAATGTGTTTTATCAGTGGGCTGAAATAGCCGAAACAGATGAGCTCGGCTATTTTATTACCTCCGCGAATGAGCGGTTTTATTTAGGGTAATTACTCTGTGTCAGCAGGTGGAATTGCTACGATTGGACCTAAGTACCACTCATCTAACTTTTTAGCGACTTCTGGTAAGCCTGTGCCTTTAAGTGATGAAAATGCATGAACTGTTATATCGCCATCTAATTCACTCAATTCACGACGAACACTAAGTACCTGTGATTTACGTGGACCTTGCTTGAGCTTATCTGCTTTAGTTAATAGTGCCAATACTGGAATTTCACTACCTACAGCCCAATTAATTAAATCGCGGTCTAAATCTTTTAATGGATGACGAATATCCATTAACACCACAATACCTTTTAAGCTTTGACGTTTTTGTAGGTATTCGCCTAGCGACTTTTGCCATTTCTTTTTCATTTCAATTGGCACTTTCGCAAAACCATAACCTGGTAAGTCAATTAGGCGCATGTCATCGACATCGGCAAGTTCAAATGTGTTGATCAGCTGAGTACGGCCAGGTGTTTTACTAGTACGTGCTAACTTTTGATCGGTAAGGGCATTAAGCGCACTTGATTTACCTGCATTTGAGCGACCGGCAAACGCGACTTCAATTCCCGTATCAGCAGGTAATTTAGTGATGTCTGGCGCGCTTGTAACAAAAGACGCAGTGTTATACTTGATACGAGATTTGAGCACAGGCTCTCCTAAAACTAAAAAAAATAACATTGGGTAAACCAAATTCACCCGTGGCGCGTATTTTATACTATAAAGTAGCTATTAAAAAGTGTATTTGAGCATGTAAAACCGTTGCTGATGGTACATTTTAACTGGCTTAGCGATTAATTTTACTCAAAACCCTATAATTTATAGGTTTAATGTGTGTAGAAAACGTGCCAGAGAATTTAATATCGTGTAGAATATAAAAATCACAACATCCATATTGTAGATGATACAGGGTCGGAAACAGAGAATTCACCATGAAAAAAATAGCACTATCTTTAACTATATTGCTTGGTGCGTTGTCAGCAAGCAACGCAACAGCATTTGATGGCGATGTAAACGCAGGTAAAGAAAAATCAGCAACGTGTGCGGCTTGTCACGGCCCAGACGGTAATGCGCCGGTTAACATCTACCCAAAAATTGCAGGCCAACACGCAGATTACATATATAAGCAACTTACTGAATTTAAATTAGGTATGACTTCGGGCGGTAAAGAAGGTCGAATGAATCCAGTAATGAGCGGTATGGCAATGCCATTGAGCGATCAAGATATGAAAGACTTATCTGCTTATTTTGCTTCTTTGAATATGTCTGAAGGTGCTACACCTAAAGATGTTCAAGAAACAGGCGCTATGTTGTACAAAGCGGGTGACGCTGAACGCGGAATTCCATCATGTGCGGCTTGTCATGGTCCACGTGGTAATGGCTCTTCATTAGCTAAATTCCCAAAAATTTCTTTTCAACATCCAGAATACATCAAGTCACAACTTGAACAGTTCAGAGATGGCACTCGTAATAACGACCTAAATGGTGTTATGCAAGATATTGCTCAGAAATTAACTGATAAAGACATTGAAACATTATCTAAATACCTTGGCGGCCTACACTAAAGTCGTATTTATTTAGATATTGTTAACATAATACAATGTTAAGTAGACAAAAAGCAGCCTTGGCTGCTTTTTTTGTTTCTGCAATGACCGATAAAGCCCCTTTACTTGTAAGACATTGACCATACTCTATTGTAAGAAAAGTCTCATTTTATTTTTGTTTTTCAATTTAACTTATTGTAATTTATGATTTTTAACGTCTTTTGTTATGTTTTACATAAGAAAAAAGATATAAATTAGTTGTAACAAAATTATTAACGAGTAAATTAACCCCTGTCGCAACAATAATAACAAATAGGAAAACGTTATAAGGATCGTAGCGCGGCACGACTGAATAGCACATTGAGAGTGCTACTAAAGGAAATAACAAAAAAGTGTCAGGAAAGACCGAAAATAATAAAAACTCATGGAAGTTTAATAATAAAAACAAAATGGAATGCTACACGGAAGATAAATAATAATAATACGGATAAAGAAATAATAATAAAAATAATAAAGACTAAAAAGTCGAAGGGAGAAGTGTCCATATAATGGCGCTCAGATTAGCAGGCGGTAGAGATGTTTTCTCTACCGCCTTTTTATTTGTCCTGTTACAATACCCCCGTTTAAAAAAAGCATCTAAATATGCTTTGGCGTATATAGAGAAACCCAACCTCTAAAACGCAAACCGAATTCTTCTGGCTAGGCCAGCATCGCGATGCCCATTGAGTTGCGCCTCGCTCAAAACCTCTTAAGTGAGACGATCAAGATATGAGTAGAAAGAAAAAGTCACGTAAAATTCCATCAAATGGACCCGTTCGTTTAAGCCAAGATAAGCTTAAAGAAATGCGTGCATTGAAAGAGCAACGTGTAAAGAAAACCAAAGGCGCTAAGCCTGGTTCACGTAATGCACCTGATGTATTGAGTAATGACACTCAAAAAACAGGTTCGGCTGCTAAAGACAAACGTGTTGGTAGTAAAAAAGCAGTACCATTAGTTGCCCCAGCCGCTGAACCAAAAGTCGAAATGAAACGTAACCTTAAGCCTGTAGCAGAGCTTAAAAAGGCGATTGAGCCTGAGTTAACGCCTGAGCAAGAATTAGAGGCGCTTGAAAATGATGAGCGCTTGCTTAAATTAGTTGAGCGTCATGAGCAAGGTGAAATGCTAACGGGTAAAGATGCTAAATACTTTAATAGCCGTATAGCGCGTCACCAAGTGCTGTGTAAGTTATTAGGCATTGAAGATGAAGAAGAATTTGAAGATGACTTCAGTGATGAAGAAAGTAATTCAGATTTTGATCAATACCTATCAAACGACCTAGCTAATGAATGGCTAGATGACGACGAAGATAAGTAATAAGGATACGCAATGAGTACAGCAGTGATCTTAGCCTTAGTTGTAGGTGCTGCTATTATAGCGGGCTTGGCATTTTATGCGGGTCAGTTGCTCTACAAGCTAAATGTGCAAAAAAAGCTAATTAGCAAACAACAGGCAGAGCAACAGCAAAAACTTAAGCAGTCGCGTTTAAAACGTAATGCAAAGCTAGCCGATAGTATTCATTTAATTGCACGTGCGATGAATGAAAAGCAATGTGATTACTCTGAGGGCTGTTTACGTATTTGGGTGCTGATGTCGCAATATAGTTTTGATACTGAGCGTGACTTAACAACTGCATACCCAGGCATTTATAAAATGTACGACGTGGTAAAAGAAATGCCAACTCACGATTCGCGCAAAAAGTACGCTAAAAAAGAAATTTTTAAGCAAGATACCGCACGCTGGCGCGCAGAAGAATCACTGAGTGATGAAATTGAAGCTGACTGTAAAAAAATTATTGTTGAGTTTAAAGCAGCCCAAGGCAGCGAAAACGTGGTTTTTAACTAGCACTTAAATTTTACAGCATAAAAAAAGCAGACCT
>NZ_PNDI01000031.1:0-99018 GCF_005887465.1 Pseudoalteromonas sp. S1610
CTTTAACCTTTAACCTTTAACATCATAAGACGATTAACTAAAATCTACGTCATTTGCGCGTGCTTTATAAATTCGTCATAAATACTGTCTTTAATGAGCCTGTCGGGTGTAAAGGCATAATAATGCTGATAAATATTATCAATTGTACCAATGTAATTAACGCCGTAATGGCGCTCTACTTCGGCTCTTACCAAAATAGGCGCAGGGAATACCCCAAACCCTTGCTCACCTAACGACTTCATTAATGCGCTGTCGTCAACATGGCCAGCTATTGTCATTTCAATCTCTTGCTCTTGCAGCCAATAATAAATAGCACGCGCGACGGGGCTTTCTTTTGCGGGGAGCACTAAAGGCTTGTTGTTTAAAGACTGCGGAAACTGCTTATGTAACTGCGAATGCCATGTTTCGTTACCAAAAAAAGCGATTTGGCTTTTGCCTATTTCATGACAAAACGCCTTAAATGATAAAGTGGTATCGAGTGGTTTGTCGGCTAACACTAAGTCGAGCTTATGAATCGCCATTTGCGCCAGCAGTTCATCTTGTTGGCCGTCAATACAGTGTAAGTTTGTAATACGGTCGTTATTAATTAAAGGCGCTAGCCACTTCGACACCAATGATTTGGGTAACACATCTGAAATACCCACCTTTAACGTTCGTGAGTATTGCGTGGTATCGCCTTGCGTAGTTTCTAACCATTCGTGAGCAATAGCAAACATATCATTGGTGTACTGCTGAGTTACATGGCCAAACTCCGTTAACTGTAGGCCTCGGCCTTGGCGAACAAACAGTGGTTTTCCTAATCGTTGCTCTAAGTTAGTAATTTGCGAGCTGACCGTTTGCGGCGTTAAATTAAGTATTTTACTCGACGCAGCAATACTGCCGTGCTTACTTACCTGCCAAAAATAATATAAGTGGTTGTAGTTGATGTTGGTAATCATTCGAAAATACCTGTTTTAAAGTAAGAAATAATCAGCTTTTTCCTTTGCCACTAAGTTAGTAGATTACAGTCATGCCTGCAACATAGTTACTATTAAAAGGTGTAATTGCATGAAGCTAAAACTTACAGTTAAAAATAAGATAATTAACGCAAGTGAAAAGATGTCGCTTTTGAAGTTGATAAAAAGCCAATTGGCAAAACATGCTTTAAATATTCGTAAAGTAGAGATTCAAATAAATGATCTTTCGAGTGAGCGCCACGGCACTTTACAGCAATGCAAAATTAATATTCTTTTGCCTGGGCTACCCAGTATTAATGTAAATACAAAAGGAAGAAGTATGCTGCAAGCGATAAAGCGGGCACTTAAAAGTTTGCAGCACATTCTCGTTAATAAGTATCAACCTTCGCAACCAAGCTCTTAATTTTTATTAATATCGCACTTGCAGTGGCATGGATGCTACTCTTTTAATACGACTCTAATTCCAAGCTATGTTTAGTATTGAACGATTCAATTATTACCTGTTGAGCCTTTAGCGCATTGCTATTGAGCAAAGCCGCCTTTCTTTGTTGGGTTTCGTTACACTCTACCCAACTTACCGTAACTAAAATTCTTTGACCTTGTTCCTTTAACCTTTGACCTCAGCTGTAAACCCCTCACACCATTTTGATTAAAAAGAGAGTGAAATTTTCAATTACCTAAATTCATAGTTTATTGTGAATTTATTAGGTTCATGCCTATTAATTTACTAATTCACAAAATACTGTGAATTTATCCTTTAGTGAGTTAACTTTCGCTATAATTCACAAAATATTGTGAATTATTAGCTTTTTTGTACTTTTTTAACTATTATTCACAAAACACTGTGAATTTTGGATGGGTTATGGAAGTCACGATAAAGTCAGCAAAACAATTAGGTAAATTGGCAAGCATTGTGAGAAAAAGCCAAAAGCTTGACCAAAAAACTGCGGGAGATTTCTCCGGTATTAGTATTAATACAGTAAGTGATTTTGAAAATGGCACAGGTTCGTTATCAATCGGCCGCGCGTTTGATTTAATGCAAGCTTTAGGCTTAGAAGTAAAAATAGACGTGGTTGTACCTCAACATGATGAAAAGGCTAAAAATAAATTACTAATGCAAATCCAGAACATGGTGGCTGGCAATGAATAATAGATCACTTGATGTTTATGCTGGCAAACAGCTCATGGGCCAATTACAAGATAGTAACGGTTTTTGGTCTTTTAAATACGATCAAGATTGGCTTAACTCAGCTAATAAATTTGCAATAACTCCCAGCATTCCATTACAAGATCAAATCATTCTTGATTCTGGTACTACGCGGCCTGTGCAGCAGTTTTTTGATAATTTACTGCCAGAAGAAAATGCACGTGAGTTATTGGCAAAAGAAGTGAAAGTGGATCATGAGGATTCATTTGCTCTACTTACTGCATCCGGCATTGAGTCTGCTGGTGCTTTAACGCTATTACCAGAGCATGTCGATTTTCCAAGCCCTAGTGCAATACCGTTACCTTTTGCCGAGCTATCTAGGCGAATTAAAAACTTACCCAGAGCACCGTTAAATATCCGCCAAAGTAGCCGTATGTCACTTGCTGGCGCGCAGCATAAAATGCTAGTTATTAAGCTCGGCGATGAATTATTTGAAGGAAATGAAGGCACACCTTCAACTCATATACTTAAACCAGATCATTCTGAGCCAGACCAATATTGGCAAACGACATGCAATGAATGGTTTATGATGAAACTAGCCAAGCGCCTAGGAATAGATGTACCCAATGTGCAGCTCATTTATACACCCGAGCCAGCCTATTTGGTTGAGCGCTTTGACCGTGCAGGAAGTTATCCTGATCAAGAGCGTAAGCATATTATAGATAGTTGCCAGTTGTTAAGTTATAGCAGACACTCCAAATATTCTGCATCAACAGTTGAAACATACCAAAAAATACTCAATAACGTACGGCCTAAAGCGGCAACGGCCATCAAGTTATATCAATGGGTGATTTATAATTTATTAGTCGGGAATGGGGATGCGCATTTAAAAAATATTAGCTTTTATTACGAAAACGGATCTGCGCAAATAACACCATTTTATGATTTATTAAGCACCATTATTTATGTTTCAGAAGGTGGTAACCCTCTAGAAGAAGCCTTATCCGTTCCTATCAATGATAAAAAACGTTTTTGTGATGTTACTAAAGCAGATGTAATCGCTTTTGCAAAAGAGCTCGGTATTCCAAACTCTGCCGCAGTAAAGCAACTAAGTTATTTTGTAAGTAATATAGAGAGTGAATTTAGCAACTTATACCAAGAACTTGTGAATATGCCATCTGCGGATGTACGCGCAGCGGAATTAAGAATGTTAAGACAAGTGCAGTTTTTAGTGGTTAAAGAAATGATTGGGCGGCTGAGTTAAAGCAAGGGAATGAGGATTGATGAAAGTTCATCATAAACAGAACGTTTTAGCCCGTTTCGATAAATAACTTTTCATTCAGTATGGACTTTCTATAGTTAGTGTTGGGGGCTGTTGTACTTCAAACAAAACCTTTACACCTAGCTGTAAACCCCCGTTACATTTTGATTAAAAAAGCCGCACACTAATAATTAGTGTGCGGCTTTAGTATTTTACTTTTTAAAGCGATTACTTGGTTAGTAAGTGCTTTTCAAAAAAGTCAGCCATCATAGTATGGTAATGCAAAGTGGTGCCTTTGCCTTCTCGTAAGCTATGTGAGCGGTTTGGGTATGAGAAAAACTCAAACTGTTTATTGTGCTTAACGAGTTCGTCAATTAAACGCTCTGAGCCTTGGTAATGCACATTGTCATCCCCAGTGCCGTGAATAAGCAATAGCTTACCGGTTAGGTTTTTAGCAAAGGTAATCGGCGAGGTGTTATCGTAACTCTCAGGATCGGTGTTTGGGTTGCCCGCATAACGCTCTTGGTAAATGGTGTCGTACAAACGTATATCTGGCACTGGTGCTGAGGCAATGCCCACTTTAAATTTATCACCGTGGCGGAACAGTAAGTTAAGGGTTGAACTACCGCCACCTGAATGGCCCCACACGCCAACACGGTCGGTGTCGATTACATCCCAACGTTTGGCCATCGCATCTAGCGCATCAACTTGATCTTGCACGGTAATTGAGCCGATTTTTTTATAAATCGATTTGCGCCAATCACGGCCTTTTGGTGCGCGTGTACCACGATTATCAACTGATGCGACAATAAAACCTTTTTGCGTTAACAGTGATTTATACAGGTAACTGTTGCCTTCCCAGCGGTCTTGCACGGTAGAGCCCCATGGTTCGCCGTATACGTAAAACACAATTGGGTATTTTTTACTTTTATCCATGTTCTCTGGGAACATAATGTAGCCGTCAAGCTCGGTGCCATCTTGCGCATTTACTTTAAAAAACTCATGCTTTGGTAAGCTTTGCTCAGCAAGCTTTTGTTTGAGCTTTGTATTTTCAACTAAGGTTTTTACATTACTATGATCGCTCACTTTAATGATCTCTTTAGTCGGTGGCGTACCAAATTTTGAGTAAGTATGCATTGCCCATGAGGCATCTTTTGACATGTAGTAGCTGTTGGAACCTTCATACTCAGCAGGTGTTACCCGTACCGGTTTGCTGCTGCCATCAAGCGGTGTGCTGTATAAATAACGCTGACCAGGATCGTTTGGCGAGGCAATAAAATACATTACGTTTTTATCTTCATTTATGCTCAGCATATCAATAATGTCGTAATCGCCTGGGGTTAGGTCGATAATAGTTTTGCCATCGCGCGATACACGGTAAAGATGACGCCAACCGTCGCGTTCGCTATGCCAAATAAAAAACTCGCCGTCTTTTGACCAGTTTGCTTTATAAAACCATTCGATAAACGCATCGTCTTTGTCTTCTAAAATCTTGGTCAGTTGCTGCTTTTGCCAATCAAACAACCACACTTTGTTATGGCTTTGCGGGCGGTTTAAGTCTTGAATCATTAATTCATTACCGGTGCCTGCCCAGCTAATACGCGGAATATAACGGTCGCGGTTATCGCCTTCAAGCTCAGCCCAACGGGTTTGTTTATCAGCAAGGCTTACCACACCAACACGCACGGCAGAGTTGGTTTCACCCGCTTTAGGATAAGGGAACTCTTTAAGGGTAGGGTACAGTTCGTCAGTGTTGTTGATCATAGTGAAAAATTTAACGTCACTGGTATCAAGCTGCCAATAGGCGATTGATTTGTTGTCGGGGCTCCAACGAAAACCATCGGCAATAGTAAATTCTTCTTCGTATACCCAATCAAAATTACCGTTAACAATGGTGGCACTGCCATCGGTTGTGAGCGCGGTTACATCGTTACTACCAACCGCTTGCATATAAATATTATTGTCGCGCACGTAAGCCACTTTTGAGCTATCTGGCGAGAACTTAGCAAACATTAACTTAGTTGGCTCAACGTCTTTACCACCTAATTGCTGTAATTGGTTTGTCTCAAGGTTAAGTAACCAAAAGTCGCCTCTGCTGCGCGAACGCCAAACTTGCTCGCTGTTGGTAAATACCATCAGCCATTTACCGTCTTTTGACCACTGATAGCTTTCGATTGCAAATGGCTCGTCTGCGCCCTCTGGCAACAGCTTTTCAAACTCAACCAATACTTTACGGCCTGTGCCGTCAGCATTGTAAAATACAATGTCGTTGCCTTTTACGCCGTGCTCTTTTTCGTCATCGGCGTTGTTATCGTCCGCTTCTTCTTTTTCGCTTTCGCGCTCTTCAAGCACTGTGTAGCCAGTGCCATCGTCTAGCCATTTAAAGTAAGTGCTACGCTGGGTTTTGAACTCTTTATCTTTATAAATTTGCGCTAGGCTTAATGGATTATTCACGGTACTCATCGCTGCATTATTGTTGGTTGTTATGCTGGTACTTGAACATGCTTGCAAGCCTAAGCCCGCAACAATGGCCAGTGCCAAGCCCGATGTTTTGATCAGATTCATTATTATTGTTCCTTGGGTCTGCTGACCTTTATAGATTAAGGCGCTTATTACATTTACTGTAACAAAATAACCTACAGAATATCAGCATGCTTAACGCATAAAGCCATGGTTTAAACCCAAACTTTTATAATTAATTACCATGCTGGATTTTTAAATTCTTCACTGAGCGTGTCGATTAGTGCTCTTACTGTTGATGATAAATGCTGACGAGAAGGGTAAAGCACATATATTTTCATTGGATTTAGTGTCCATGGCGCTAATACACGCTGCAAGCGACCATCTAGTATATATTGATTTGCCAAATACGTAGGCTGCACTGAGATACCACCACCGGCTATGGCTGCATGAAGTAATGTGGTGGCCTCGTTTGCACTTAAATTACATTTAACATCAACCGATTGAAACTCATCCCCGTTGTGTAAATGCCAAATATATCGGTCGAAGTTTTTATAGCCTAAACACTGATGAGCACTTAACTGTTGTGGTGTCGTTATTGGCGGATAATCAGCAAGGTAGCTGGCTGAGGCCACTAATATAGATTCACACTCGGCAATAGGTTTACCTATTAACGAAGGATCGGGATTGGCTGCAATACGTATTGCCAAATCAACACGTTGCTCTATTAGATCTGTGGTTGAGTCTTCAAGATCTATGTCTATTTGCACGTTAGGGTGACGTTTCATAAAACGTGTAAATATAGGGGCTAATTGTGCAAAACCTAACGACATACTGGTCGCTACTCGTATTTTACCTGACAACTGTTGCTGGCTTTTAGTTTGTTCAACTAAACGGTTAGCCTGTGCTAACCATTGCTCTATTTCGGGTAAACAGGCCTCGCCGGCGGTGGTAAGCGTTACTTTACGGGTAGTGCGATGTAATAAGCGCGTATTTAACCAGGCCTCTGCCGACTCAATATGACGAGTAACCATAGGGCGTGACATTTCAAGCCGATCGGCAGTGGCAGTAAAACTGCCTGAGTAGGCAACATCCACAAAAACCTGCGCTGCGGTGAGTTTATCCATAGTATTTGCACGATTTATGAAACAATGATGCTAATTATTGGTTGTTTTTCTGAACATATCAAACCTTTATTATGCTCGCATTAACAACCAATGATGAGAATACCATGAACCTACGCACTCTTTTATTAAGTACATTATTAGCCAGTAATATCGCTATTGCAGACGAAACCCCACTAACCCTTGATGTGTATAACGCTGACAGCAATAGCTTTCATGTTAATGCCACGCTGGTTTATGGCCGTACCGATGCAATTTTAATTGATACCGGATTTACCAAAGCAGATGCACTGCGCATTGCCGCTAAAGTAATTGACTCTGGTAAACAACTAAAAACTATTTTTATTAGCCAAGCCGATCCTGATTACTACTTTGGCGCTGAAGTGTTACAGCAGTTTTTCCCAAATGCAGAGGTTATTACCACACCGGCAGTGCACCAAAAAATAGCAGCAAAGCTTAAAGGTAAACTTGCTTTCTGGACCCCAAAAATGGGTAAAAACGCACCAAAAAACCCCGTCGTACCTAAGGTATTTAATGGTAATAGCTTAAAAATAGAAGGCCATACCATTGAAATTCGTGGCACAGAGGGTGAGCATAATCATCGCCCATATTTATGGATACCTGATAACAAAGCTATTTTAGGGAATGTGGCTGTATACGCTAATGTTCATTTATGGATGGCCGATGCACAAACTCAGGCAGAGCAAAATGCATGGGCAAAGCAACTTAATGAAATGAAAGCACTCAACCCTGAAGTGGTGATCCCTGGGCATATGAAAGCAGGCACTCAATTAGATGCTGCAAATATCGATTTTTCAATTCAGTATTTAAAGGATTTTGCACACGCTAAGCAAAGTAGTGATAGCAGTAAGCTGCTGATAGATAAAATGACCAACTCATACCCAGAGGCTGTATTACCTATGGCTCTTAGCATTGGCGCTAAAGTTCATAAAGGTGAAATGAAATGGTAATTGCCGCTTAACCGCTGCAATAAATGCAGTAGAACCAAAAAACACGCCTAGTAAAGTCTGGCGTGTTTTTTATTATTGCCACAAATACATACTGGCTCGCTTATTGGCAATATTTAATTCAAATACCTCAGTGCTTGCACACATAGCAGCGCCATAGCATACATGTAGCGGTAACAAGTGCTCTTCTCTGGGGTGATTAAAGCGTGCAGCTGGAGCTTGCTGCCATGCTAATAATTGCTGTTCACGCTGTTGCTCGGTTAATGTTTGATCTGCGATTGTGCTTACCAGCCAATTTTCAAATGCCTGATTTTGCTGATTAACATCGCTTGATTGGGTAACACCAAAAGCGCGCATATTATGGAAGGTAAAGCCTGAGCCTATAATTAATAAGTTCTCGTAATCAATACGTTGCAACGCTTTACCAATTTCAACATGCATTAACGGATCGAGGCTTGGGTGCAAGGATATTTGCACACAAGGAATGTCGGCCTCTGGGTACATAATTTTTAACGGTACAAACATACCGTGATCAAAACCACGCTGTGAATCGAATTTTGAGTCAATATTATGTGTTGCGAGCGCCTGCTGTACTAAATTAGCAAGTTGCGGCTGGCCAGCACAAGGGTAAGTTAATTGGTACGCCTGCTTGGGAAAACCATAGTAATCGTAAATAAGCGGCGGTGAAGAGTGCGCCGTTATACTAATTGGTTGAGCTTCCCAATGCGCGCTGACCATTAAGATAGCAGAAGGCTTTGGGATTTTAGCGGCAACTTGTTCTAAGCAGGCTCGCATTTCTGCATGGTTGGCATCACCTAGTAATGGCATTGGGCCGCCACCATGTGAAATGAAAAAAACGGTTGGGCGTTGCATGTGGTTAATCCTAAAAGACAGATATTATTATAGTGCCTGCGCAGTTAGTAAATAACTAGCCACATAAACGCACAACCTCAGTGCGCAAAAATTATGTGCGATGTTTATTCATCAAGCTCTAAGTGAGCGCGTTCAACGCTTTCTTGAGGTAACTCTTTTTGCACCGATACACCAAGCTCCTTAAATTCTGAGGCTTGTTTAATTAAGTTACCTTTACCACGGTATAACTGAGAAAATGCTTTATCGTAGGTTTCTTTGGCTTTATCGAGCTGTTTACCCACCCCTTCCATACTAGTTAAAAAGCCGTTGAGTTTACTGTAAAAACGCTCAGCACGATTAGCCAGCTCTTTTGAATATTTAGTTTGCTCTTCAAAGCGCCATAACTGTTTAACAATATTTAAACTGGTTAGCAGGGTAGTAGGGGTAGCAACCAAAATGTTCTTTTCTATTGCTTGCTGGTAAATGTCGCTTTGGTATTTAAGTGCTTCTACAAAGGCGGATTCTATGGGTACAAACATAATAACAACCTCAGGCGAGTTTATCCCTGGTAGGCGGTCATACGATTTACTGGCCAGCTCATTTATACGGGCAGTTACGGCATTTACATGCTCTTTAATCGCTTGTTGAGACTCAAGCTCTGTTTCGGCATTTACATAGCGGGTATAGGCATTTAACGATGTTTTTGCATCAATCACTAAGTGGCGTCCTTGAGGTAAATACACCACTACATCAGGGCGCAAACGGCCTTCTTCGGTATTAAACGACACTTCTCGCTTGTAATCGGTGCCAGCGCGCAGGCCTGCGCTATCAAGCACGTTTTCGAGCATGAGTTCGCCCCAATTACCTTGGGTTTTCTTTTGCCCTTGTAAAGCATTGCTTAGCTTATCGGCCTGCTCGGTAATTGCTTGGCTTTTGGCTTGTAAATGAAGCAGCTCGGTTTTAAGTGCTGCACGTTGCTGTAAGTCTTCAACGTGAATAGACTCCATTTTATCTCTAAAGCCTTTTAGCTCACCTTGAACCGGCTTAAGTAACTGCTCTATGCTTTCTTGATTGAGGGTTTTAAATTTTTGCGACTTTTCTTCTAATATTTGGTTAGCTAAATTTTCAAATTCTTTTTTAAGCGTTTCTTTACTTTGCTCTATATGGGCGAGTTGTTCACTAAAATGTTGCTGCTTTTGCTCAAGGGTAGTGCGTATATTATTAAGCTCTACATCGCGAAGATTGTATTGCTCGCGCAGGGCGGTTAGCTCGGCTTCGGCTTTACGCCAATATTGATTATAAAGTTGGCTTTGCTTTTCTTGCTCAGTTAAACGGGTTTTAAAATGCTGAGACTGATCCCGCTGCTCTTGATGAGTAAGCCCTAACAAGTCGTGCTCTTCCACTAAAGAGGCATATTGATTTTGCGTATGCTCATACTGGCTTTGTAATAACAATAACTGTTGTTGCTGCTCACTCACTTGGCGCTTTATTTTTTTGCTTAATTGCATTGATACAACACCACAAATAGCCATGCCTGTTATAACGCCAGCACTTACACTTAACCAATCTAAATGGGATAAAAACGAAGTAAACATAAAATAAACTTTTAAAATTTAGTGACATGCCATCATAACGAATAACGCTCTTTAGCAGTAGGGGTAACGCACTAAATTAAGCGCATAAAAAAAGCCAGCTATTAAAGCTGGCTCAATATTACTTAATCAGTAATCAAACAGGGAAATCAACATGAAACTTGTATAACAACACATCACTACAAGCATAATAGTAGACGCGTCCTGATTAAATTAGTTCAAAATAATTTTTAAAAAAGTTGAATTTAGAGCATAAAAAAAGCCAGCTAATAAAGCTGGCTCAATATTACTAAATTAGTAATCAAACAGGGAAATCAACATGAAACTTGTATAACAACATATCAACTACAAGCATATTAATAGACCCAGCTATTATTGATTAGTTCAAATATATTTTAAATAAAATAGTTTAAAATATTCAGGCAAAAAAAAGCCAGCGCTGAACTGGCTGGCTTAATCATTACTATGTCTAGTAACTACTATATGGGATATCAATATGAAAACTTGGAGAAACTGCAATTTAACCAAGCTGTATTAATAGACGCCCACAATTCAAATAAGTTCAAAAAATTATTGTTAATTTTTAACTTTTAATTAAAGACAACATTTGTTGTTCATCAAACTGGGTAAAACTCATTGATTTTTCGGTAAATAATGCATCTACAAGCGCTTGTTTATCTTGCTGCATTTGAAACACCTTTTGTTCAATAGAGTTAGCCATAATCAATTTATACACAAACACCGGATTGGTTTGGCCAATACGATAAGCACGATCGGTCGCTTGCTTTTCAACAGCTGGATTCCACCACGGATCAAAATGAATAACGGTATCGGCTTGGGTTAAATTAAGCCCTGTGCCACCTGCTTTTAAGCTAATTAAAAATACCGAAGTAGTGCCACTGGTGAATTCGTCTATCACTTTATCGCGATGGCGCGTTTGCCCAGTTAACATGCTAAATTTAATGTTAAGTGTATTCAAACGCTCGGCAATTAAATCAAGAGCAGAGGTAAACTGGCTGAATATAATCACCTTACGGCCAAGGCTGAGCATTAAAGGTAAATGGCTTGATAACCACTCTAACTTAGCACTAGCAGCGTCGGTTTCTGGCTCAATAAGTTTAGGATGACAACAAATTTGGCGAAGTTTTAATAGTGCCTCTAGAAAGGCGAGTTTACTTTTTTGCACGCCTTGCTCGGCAAATAAATCAATGAGTTTTTCTTCAAGCGCATGTGTTATGCCTTGGTACATGTCTTTTTGTTTAGGCTCAAACTCAAACTCTTTAACAAGCTCCGTTTTTTGCGGCAGTTCTTGAGCTACTTGGGCTTTAGTCCGGCGCAAAATAAACGGCATAATTAACGCTTTTAACTGCTCTGCACGCTCAATGTTACTTTCGCGCTCAATAGGACCTTGAAAGTGCTGCTTAAAGTGCGCCTGGGAACCTAATAGCGAAGGCATAGCAAAATCGAGTAACGACTTTAATTCAAATAAATTGTTCTCAATTGGGGTACCGCTTAAGCAAAGCTTAAAATCGGCATTCAAACGTTTAACTAACCGCGATACCTGTGCGGTATCATTTTTAATATACTGGGCTTCATCCAGAATGATGTTTTCAAAATACAGTGGCGAATAATAAGCAATGTCACGTTTTAATAACGGATAGGTGGTTAATATACACTGTGCCTGCGCCAAGTGTTTTAACGCATCATTACGGTGTGCACCAAAAATAGTGGTCACTTTTAAGTTTTTAGCAAACTTGTTAATTTCGTTTTGCCAATTACTCACTAAGCTTGTTGGGCAAACAATAAGCGTAGGGCCAGCCTGCGGAGTATTATAAGAACTGGCTAAATAAGCAATCACCTGCAAAGTTTTACCCAAGCCCATATCGTCCGCTAAAATACCACCTAGCTGATTACGCTTTAAAAAGTTAAGCCAAGCTACGCCTTCTTGCTGGTATTCTCTAAGCACCACAGAATCGTGTAAGCCATGAATGGCGATATTGGGCGATAACAGCGCGTCATTGCTTAGCTCATCAAGGTAGCGCTCTAATGACGGATCATGTAGCTCAACATTAATGGCTGTGTGCTTAACTAACTCAGGTAAGTATGAAAGTGGAATATGAAATTCGTCGCGCGTTTTAATAAACTCAAATCGCAATTTAAACTCAATTAATAAATTAAACGCAGCCTTATCTATAACTCCAAATTGACGGCCAACGGGATAGTAATAAAACAATTCGCTTTGACGATTTAACGATTCAAACAGTTTATTATTTACATTAAATAAGGTCGCCACTTTGGTATCGTTAAGCACAACTTTGCAATGCATTTGATGCCCAGCAGCTCTGTTTACATGCAAGGAAATTTGGTTTTTAGTATCGGCAATATTTATTTTGCTCATTGAGACTTGCCAGCCACGTTGCTTAAAGCTTGGTAACACCTCATGCGCTAACCAGTGTAAGTGAATAGCCGATTCCTGACTAAAAATAAACTCGCTGTGTAAACCCCCTTTACAAAAATCAAAGCCTAAGTTGACCAGCTCGTTGGTAACGGTGTTTTCAAATGCACTGTTTATTAGTTTTTCAGGCGCTGTACCTGCTAAATAGTTTTTATTTTTATACTTAAACGATAACGAAATAGCCATTACTGAGCCCGACATGCTGACTTTAAGTACGGCATTACTCAACGACTTAACAGGCATGCTTGGTGCATTAGTAGGATGGGGAATAACACCGGCACCAAAATTATCAGCAAGCTGCTTATAAATTCGATCAAAGTTTGTATCGTGAAGTGCTGGTATTGTTTGTAAATGAGCAATTTCGTCTGCACTGAGCGGCGTGCGAATGCGGCCTAGCTTATATTTATCTAAATCTAAGTAGATGGGCGGCGTAGTTTTAATTAATGCCCAATTAGGAATTTGATCTAGGTGAATTTTTAACTGGGTGACTTCTTTTTGTTTTTCCCAAACAAAATTTAGGGGTAAGCCAGGTTGCGCTTTTATAGGTACTCGCGAACGCTGTAAAAATAATCGTTCTGTAGCTAGTAATTGCTGCAGCGCGTTAAAGCCCCATTGACCTTTGAGTTCAATATTACCGACCGCATTTTGCGAGCGGATCCAGCTATATAATCTAAAATCACTTTCTAGCAGATCGCTAGGGGTTACAAAACTATTAAGCTGTTGCTCAGTTAAATTGCGACCTAATGCATAATTATTATTTTTATCGTAGTTGGCAATTTTAGGCGTTAAAAATACTTTATCGTTTTCAATATCTAATACAAACAGTAACACTTGTGATGGATGAGCTTGATCGGTGTTTTTAAGCGAGCTAAGTTCGCTAAACCAGTCATTAATAAAATAGTCTTCGCCGTATTCACCTGAGTGTTCAATTTTAAGTTTTAACAAAATTGCAGCCAAATGGCGGCATTTAGTTTTAACATTACAAGTACAGTGTGTGTCGACTGAATAGCCAGTTGGTAATTTACTGATCTCAATTCGTTGGTTAAACGCAATGCCCTTATCGCCTTGCACAGTAGAATCAACCACAGAGAAATCAGCATTATGTTCTAACCAACTTATTTGGCCGTTTTTATAATACGACTTACCTTTTGCTAACACCGCGGGTTTAAACAATTTTTTTATGAATCGCTCAGAAAGAGGAAACTGGGTAGCCTGCTCATTTTTAATTTCTTCAAAAATAGCCATTAAATCATTTTTTGATAAGTTAGCAGACATGTCACTCAAAGTATTAAAATTTAAAAACAATTTTTCCAGTATATGCCTTATCAACGCTGAGCTAAAGCAATATTATTTTTAAAATAAACTGGTTGGATCTGATTGGTTAGTAAAAAATTGGTTTATAAGGATTGTTTAATTTTGCTCACTAAAAAAAGGCGTTTAAATTACAAAATAAAAACAATAAATTAACTTAATAGAGAGGTTTTGCTAGGAGTAGATCAGGTTTTTACTAACAAGGTAGCAATTTAATCAAATAGAGCAGGTTTAGTTAGTAAAAATACGATCCTTAGTGGTTTATCGGGCCTGTTTTGCTTTTTATTACCACGGAAGATCAGATTTTTACTAACTAATTAAGAGGGCTAGATCACTATTTTACTAACCTCCCCCCTTTACAGATCACGATATTACTAACTAATTAAAAGCACTTAATAGTTTAGTCAGTTGTTCTAAGCGCTTGTCTGTCATCACTTTATTATTAATTTTTATTGAAACGTCACCACTTTTAAGGTTACGTTGCACACTAATAAAGTCGTTTTCAAGCACAGCCTCACGCTTTAATGCTGTTTTAGGCTCTGCGGTTAATAGTTTAGTGATCAGCATAGCGCGCTTGTCGTCGGCTTCTAAGGCATTAACTTCATCATTGCTTGCAAGTGCTACAACTAACTCGTTAAATGCAACCTCGTCTCGCTCCTTTGCGTTAATCAGCTTTTTAGCGACTTCTCTACCAACATGATTAGCTGTTGGGTAAAGAGCTATAACATCGGCAGATATTTGCTCATACGCTTTAATAGCATCAGCAATGGCGGTATGCGATACCCCTTCAATAACGGCAATCTCGCGGTACGATCCTTTTTTGCCTTGTTGAATGAGTTCGTTTCGAGTTTGCTGATACGCTTGACCTAACTCCCAAAGACTTGGAGCAATGTATTGATCCGAAGAAACTGCTAACACTTTGGCATCTTGCTCATTAAAATCACTTGAACTCAAAACAAGATAATCTGCACCAGCCAAAATACAGGCTTTGCGACGTCTTGAGCCTGCAAGAACAAGACTCATATCACCTTGATCCCAAAGCAGGGCGGGGTGCTGATTACGTCCATCTTCTTTAATTGCAGGGAGTATATCGGATACCGACTTTTCGTTTAAAAGCGCTTGTACACGGCGATTTTTACCATAAACCTGAGTCGATTTTTCAATCTCGTTATGAGCAATCACTTTACAAACCAATGTGATTTCGCGATTAGGATCGCTTGGCGCAGGCATACGAATAACATCGCCTGCATTAGCTTGCTCTAAAAGAGCGTCTAAACTGCTACTGCCGACAGCGGTTGCAAAGGGATCTAAGCGGGTGTCATTTTTACGTTTTTTAGCCATTTTTAGTCAACATCCTTACTTAGGCGTATTTAATTTTGATTGTGTAGATTGCCAATTTGAACGAATTAGCATTTCGAGTTCGTCAACAACATCTTTGATATTTTCTTGTGCGCGCATTAACGATTCTCTACTCGCTAAACTGTCAGACGCTTTTTGATCAAAAATAGTATTAAACGAGGATGAACTCGCAGTAATTGCTGAGCTGTGATTAATAGGGTAGCTCATGACTTGGCGACCAAAGGCGCTTCTTACGTCTTTAACTATGTCACGTTGTGAGTGATTACCTTTTACATAATTGGTAACCAAAAATTGCATAAAGTCCCAACCATCGTGACCAAGAGCTGCAACGGTATGATAAATCTCACCTAAACGTTTTAAATATTTATTATTAGCATCAAAGTCTACCGCTTCAGGATGAACCGGTATAAGCATCGCTGTAGAAGCCATTAATGCATTATAAAACATAAAGTTAAGGGTAGGCGCTGTATCAATTAGTAAAATATCAAATTCATCTTTTACTGGCTCGATAACACGCTCTAACAGCTTATGGTAATGGCGAGTTTGCTCATAGTTTGAGGTGTCTTTAAGCAACGTTGCAGTTTCGTGTTCAAAATAAAAATCATCCATACCTGAGGGTAAAACACGAATATTAGGAATATGAGTTGGTAAAAAAGAGTTTGAAACAAATTCAGGCCAGGTTTCACCTTCTTCAAGATCAATGCAGTCACGCATTAAATCACCAACAGTAATTGGATCGGGCTCAGAAGATGGGAAAAAGCTAGATGATGACCCCTGCGGATCTAAATCGATAATACCAATTCGGTAACGCTTGATGTTAGTAGTGGCAAGTGCTGCAGCAATATTAACCATGCTCGTTGTTTTACCACAACCACCTTTTAGTGAATTAATAACAATAACTTGGAGTTTGTCTGTTGGTGCACGATGATCGGGTTTTATATCCATTATATCGGCCATGGCAAAAATATTAACCAACGTATAAGCGTAATGACCGTTTGCACCGCGTTTTATGTTTAAATCGTCAAAATCACCATTGTCGTGGCGTCTTTTTAAGGTACGATTATTACAACCAAGTAAATCAGCAGCGGCTTTTTGGGTGTAAGTTCTTAATTCTTTTTCTTCAGATTTAAGATGGGCGCGGTAATGTTGAATACGTCCTTCTAGTGATTTTTCAGCAACTTCTGCGGTTGCTTTCAAAAGTCGGTAGGTATCTAGCGCATTATTATTGATAGACATACTTTATTCCTCAAAGTTAGGCGTTTAGTATAATGTCCATTCAATTAGCTGTAAACAACTATTTAAGGCGACATGCATTTTAAATACATGACATATAAAATAATTTTACGCCTTTAATATTGCTTAGTATAAATAAAGAAGTTTAAGTATGGTTAAATATATAAGGTATTAAAGGCTAAGGCCTTAAAATATACATATAACATTATGATTTATATAAACAATGTTAAAAAAACTGGATCAGCATTGTACGTGGTTAAGATCAGATCCTTATCTACTGGCAGATCACCTTTTTACTAAGCAAATATTTAGCAGCTTAGTTACGCACAGGTTAAGCACTGAGTTACTCACAAAACAGATGCTGTAGATCATGTTTTTACTAAGTAAATTATAAAGTTATGCACCCACCATCAGGAATAATAAGCGGTTTAATTAGTATAGATCTGATCTGTAGTAAGTACAGATCAGATCTATGCTAACTGGAACTAAGCTTATCCACAGGCCTCTCATTTTTGCTGTCATTTGTCGTGCTAAATTTAAAAAAAAACACTTTGCAATGGACAAATTTATTCTTCAGTTAGTAAAAATTCGGTTTATTAAAGCCTAGTTAGTAAAAACCTGATCTGAAATCTCATGTTTTTACTTTTTCTTAGTAAAATATTGATCTGTGCATTTTATTTGAAGTCAGATCACTTTTATACTAACTTAAACATTTAACTTTTGTGGCTTTATGTGTTGTTATTAGCTGTCACAATAAAAACGGAAATAAAAACCATGAGCCGAAAGGTCAACATCTCGGTAGATAACTTGCCCGATACACTTAGGGGCCAAATTCACGGGGTGGAAAGTGCAATTGATAACGAAAGCTTAGCACTATTTACAGATAATAAAGATGTGCGAATTTCGATAGAAAATGCAGCCCATGGGTTACGCGCTTACTCTAACACATTTAACCATTATGATCTGTGGGGACGCTTTGTTCGCTCAGGACATAAAAAGCTGCCACTTGAAGAAGCCCCTAAAAAAACCATTATTACACGTAAGATATCTGAGAAAGTAGACGGTATTTTATACGATGGTGAAATTAAAATAACACCGGCTGTGGTAAGTACTCGTAAAGATGGTGAAGACGTAGAATACTTAGTTTGGCCATCAGATAGAGAAGAAAAAGTTGAGCGTGCACTTATTCGCCTTGCTTCAAAAGGTAAAATAGTAAAAATTAATTTTAAGTCCGGTATTCAATATGCCGTTGTGTTTTCTATGAACGAATTAGCACAAGAACTTAAAGCGGTAGGTCAATCTATGCCTTACCCACAAATTAAAGAATCGCTCGAAGCATTACAAGGTTCAAAACTTTCTTTTAAATATTCTGCTACTGACACTAAAAACTCTGATATTGATGATTCGTTCTACGAGTCGAACATGAACTTTTTATCGTCTTTACACTTTAGTGGTAAAAAAGGCCAAGGCGGAAATGTTAAATGTGTAGCGTGTTTAAATGCGTTTGTTCATAACATGATCGATAACCTTGAATATAAAGGTTATTATTTTAATAGTGCTCAAGAGTTAAAGCGCGGATTATCGCGTTGGATGATGCTACGTTTATATCATTTATGGCGCTATGCTGCCCCAGGAAAAACATACCATTTTAGACTGTTGTCTATTATGGAAAAATATGGCTCTATCTATTCAACTGATGATATTACCGAAAATAAATTAAAAGCACTGCGCCGTGATATGACTACCACGATGAAAGATTTAATAGAAAAAGGAGCAATATCTGAGTACAGTATTACTAATGTAAAAGATGATAAAACAGGTAATATTGTAGATTACACTTATGAAATGCACCCATCTGATCAGTTTTGTGATGAGATACTGGCATTAAATAAACATAACAAACGGATAGAGATACAAGGTGGTAAACGCATTGTTGAAAATGCAGTATTAATTGATGAAGATAAGCTGGAAGAAATTGTAGAAAAATAATTATATTAATTTTTACCAGTAGTTATATTAAAGGCCACATTAAGTGGCCTTTTTAACATAATTACTTTGTTACTTGTTCTAAATATAAACGGTCTACCAGAAAGTCATACTCACGTTTTCGTGGATGTGATAACGGTTTTTCGTAACTCGTCAGTTGGCCATACTTAACATCGGGTTGTGGGTTTATAAGAATAAAAGGTAAGGCCGCACTAACATGATAACGATTTTGAGCCGTGTATCTTACATTAACTTGTGGGCTAACTCGGGTAGGGCGCCTAATTCGTAATTTTTCTTTTTCACCTAGACTGGCAACACGAACTTGCTCTTGAGCAACCAATGATTGCCATTTTTGCTGATCAATCATTCTTGGGTTTTTATACCCAGCGGACTTTTCGAGCATTTCAAGAGCCATCTTCTTTGTGAGTGTTTTAGTGGCGTGTTTATGCATCCAAGTAAAACGAACTGAAAAAGGGGATTCGCTTTCGCTATGAATTTTACGATAAGCGGCAAGCGTAATTAAATTTGGCATAGCATTATGCACGGCTTCAAATCGAGCATCGTTATTGTCTATCGCCAAAATACAATTTTTAAATGCCGCTTTTGCATTATTAACTTGAGCAATCCGATCAATAATGGCTTGTTTATTAGCGTCTTGTATAATTAATAAACCAGGGTGGCGCTTTAATACGCGACTACTCAGACCAGGCTTTTTATACATATCAGAAAAAGAATTTAAAATAGCCTTTTGTGCTAGTTCCCCTGTAATTTTAGATACTGCAATCGACTCGGGAATTATATTTTCATCCACACTGCTTATTTCTGGCAGTTGATAGTATTCAGCTTTAGCAAACCCATATTCTTTAAGCTCCTCAATTAGCCTAAGCGTTAACTCATTGAGTAAATCAAACTGACTTCTAATTTGTACCTTCGTAACCATAACACCACCAAGAACACATCTTACTATTTAGCTATTTTCGCAAATAACCTTTTCTTTTGGTAGTTATTTCAGAAATATTACTCTATTGCTAAGGTTAACTTTAAATCAAATAAAGTATGATGTGTTCTTTATTATTGGTATGATCATTTTAATAATAATATTTTCTAACTTACTAATAGTTAAATATAAATGCAGTGTGAAGGAGTAGGTATAAACCAGCAGAACTACTCAGCTAGCATATATATTTGAAACTACATAACTGACGGTTGATATATTTAATTTTAACTGTAAAGTTAAGAATACATATAGTTGATTTAAGTATGATGTGTTCCTTGTATTAACATTATCTTATACAGCTTAGCTAAGTGGCTGCAAGCAAAGCTTAATAAATACCACTCTTACTATTTATCCTATTGTTTTTTAATGTATTAGTGTTCTTTATTTATATATTTATTATCAATAAAATAGTTAAATCATAGATAATAATCCTATTTAAATTTACCTAATAACTAAATAATTGGTAAATAGTCGATTTAGTCCTTGAACAAAGCCCTCTGCATACGTTAATTTCAATACATCAGGTAATAGGAATGAGGAATGAACATGCAATCGTGGAACCCAAATAGTTGGAGAGAACTGCCAATACTGCAGCAGCCACAGTACCCAGATCAAGACATATTAAAATCTGTTGAAGGCCAGCTTAAAAGTGCACCGCCTTTAGTGTTTGCAGAAGAGACTCGAAGTTTGTTTAAACAACTTGAAGATGTGTGTGAAGGCCGCGCATTTTTACTTCAAGGTGGTGACTGCGCAGAATCATTTAGTGACTTTAACGCTGCAAATATTCGCGATACATTTAAGACCATTTTACAAATGGCTGTAGTACTAACCTATGGAGGTAAATGCCCAGTTGTAAAAATTGCACGTATGGCAGGTCAATACGCTAAGCCACGCTCAGCCGACTTAGAAACAATAGACGGTGTTTCGTTACCATCTTATCGTGGTGATATAGTAAATAACTTTGAGTTTACTGAAGAAGCACGTATTCCAGACCCTCAGCGTTTAATGACCGCGTATCATCACAGTGCGGCAACACTCAACCTACTACGTGCTTTTGCACAAGGTGGGCTTGCTGACTTACATCAGGTTAACCGTTGGAACATGGGCTTTGTTGCTGCTAATCCACAAAAAGCAAAATACCAACAGCTGGCAGATAAAATTCAAGACGCTCTAGAATTCATGGAAGTATGTGGTATTAATTCAACTATAGCGCCAAGCTTAAAAGAAACAGATTTATATACATCACACGAAGCGTTATTGCTAGGCTATGAAGAGGCATTAACCCGTAGAGACCATTTATCAGGCGACTGGTACGATTGTTCAGCGCACTTTGTTTGGATTGGTGAGCGTACACGTCAGTTAGACCATGCTCATATTGAATTCTTTAAGGGCATTAAAAATCCAATAGGCGTTAAAGTTGGCCCAGGTATGGATCCTGACGAACTTATCCGTTTAATTGATGCACTAAACCCAGATAACATTCCTGGCAGGTTAACGCTCATTACACGAATGGGTGCAGATGTATTACCAGAGAAGCTACCGGCGCTTGTTCGCAAAGTACAGCAAGAAGGGCGTAAGGTAATTTGGAGCTCAGATCCAATGCATGGCAATACAGAGAAAGCCAGCTCAGGTTATAAAACTCGAAGCTTTGATAACATTATGCGCGAAATTAGTCAGTTCTTCGCTGTTCACAAAGCTGAAGGCTCATACGCAGGTGGTGTTCATTTAGAAATGACCGGACAACATGTTACTGAATGTACCGGTGGTGCATACGGTTTATCAGATGATGACTTAGCGCAGCGTTACAAAACTCAATGTGACCCTCGCTTAAATGCCGATCAAGTATTAGAGCTTGGCTTTTTAGTTGCAGACCTTTTAAAAGATGCTCGCAAGTAATACGCCTTCCTAATATGTTAAAAGCCGCTATTATTTAGCGGCTTTTTTGTGTGCTGTGTGTAATTACATGCTTAAATCACATGTTAGTTTGTTAGTACTTACGACGCTCAAGACCTGTATCAGAAATGATTTTTGCTGAGATCTCTTCAACCGAATGGTGGGTAGAATTTAAATGAGCAATTTTATGCTTCTTATAGAGCATTTCTACTTCGCGCACTTCAATACGACACTGTCTAATTGATGCATATTTTGAATTTGCCATTCGTCTATCTCTGATCGCAGCCAGTCTCTCAGGGTCTATAGTTAAACCAAACAGTTTATGCTTATAAGGCACTAAGCATTTGGGTAACCCTTCGCTTTCTAAATCATCTTCTGTGATCGGATAGTTGGCCGCTTTAATACCGTATTGCAGGGCTAAATAGAGGCTTGTTGGCGTTTTACCGCTTCGACTAACGCCAACTAAAATAATATCAGCCTCAGCAAAGTTTTTAATATTACCGCCGTCGTCATTCATTAAAGCATAGTTAACTGCATCAATTCTAAAGTCATAACTTTTTTCGTGTATTGAATGGGTTCTATGTACTTTAGGTACTGGGGCAACGTTTAATTCGCTTTCAATTTTTTCGCTATAGGTTGTTAAAAAGTCATACGAGACAGCATCTGCAGAGCGAATAATTTCCGATAATTTATGATTCACAAAAGTAAAAAACACTAGAGGCTTCTCACCTTGCTTAGACGATGTGGCGTTAATAAGCGCTTTGATTTCATGCGCTTTTTCTTCGGTTTCTACAAAAGGAATTGTTTTATGATTAAATTCGACAGGAAATAAAGACAAGGTCGCATGACCAAACACTTCAGATGTGATTGCCGTACCATCTGAAATATAAAACGCAGTTCTCATAAAGCCTCTTTTTTATTACATTTAATTTTAAAATAAGTGTATCACGGTTTACGTGAGGACGTTTGCCAGTGTAGAATGGGGGCGACCTTTATAAAAGGTTTTCTTTCTTAACTCTCACAGTTAGTACTACAATTTGTTTTTTGGAGAAAGATCCGTGCAAGAATACGTTCTCTGGTATCAAGAGCTTGGTATGCAAGATGTTCCTCGAGTTGGTGGTAAAAATGCCTCACTTGGTGAAATGATTTCAAACTTAGCTAACGCAGGTGTGCAAGTCCCAGGTGGTTTTGCTACTACCTCAGACGCTTTTAACGAGTTTTTAGAACAATCAGGACTCAACGCAAAAATTCACGACATTTTAGATACTCTTGATGTTGATGATGTAAACACACTCGCCAAAGTCGGCGCCGATATCCGTCAGTGGATTATCGATACCCCATTCCAACCTAGTCTAGATAAAGCAATCCGCGATGCATACAGCCAACTTCATGGTGATGCTTCTGCAGATGTTTCATTCGCTGTTCGTTCATCAGCTACTGCTGAAGATATGCCAGACGCCTCGTTTGCAGGCCAACAAGAAACGTTCTTAAACGTTGTTGGTATTGATTCTGTAATGACTGCTATTAAACACGTATTCGCTTCGTTATTTAACGACCGCGCTATTTCTTATCGTGTTCACCAAGGCTACGATCACCGTGGTGTAGCGTTATCAGCGGGTATTCAACGCATGGTACGCTCTGATAAATCAGCATCAGGTGTTATGTTCAGTATTGATACTGAATCGGGCTTTGAAGATGTAGTGTTTATCACATCAAGCTATGGTTTGGGTGAAATGGTTGTTCAGGGTGCGGTTAACCCTGATGAATTTTATGTTCATAAACCAACGCTACTTAAAAACAAGCCAGCTGTAGTACGTCGTAACATTGGCTCTAAAGCCATTCAAATGATTTACTCTCAAGACAAAGCTCATGGCAAACAAGTAGAAATTGTTGACGTAGACTCAGCACTTTCAAACAAATTTTCGATTACAGATGAAGAAGTGCAAGATCTTGCCAAACAAGCTGTAATCATTGAAAAACATTACGGTCGTCCAATGGATATCGAATGGGCAAAAGATGGTAACGATGGCAAACTATATATAGTTCAAGCGCGTCCAGAAACTGTTCGCTCAAACGAAGACACAAACGTAATGGAACGCTTCCAACTAAATGGCAGCAGCAATGTTGTTGTTGAAGGCCGTGCAATTGGTCATAAAATTGGTAGTGGTGTTGTACGTGTACTTGACTCAATCAAAGAGATGGACCAAGTACAAGTAGGTGACATATTAGTTACCGACATGACAGACCCAGACTGGGAACCTATTATGAAACGCGCGGCTGCGATTGTTACTAATCGTGGTGGTCGTACTTGTCATGCTGCAATCATTGCACGTGAGTTAGGTATTCCAGCCGTTGTTGGTTGTGGTAATGCAACAGACTTAATTAAAGCAGGTCAAGAAGTTACTGTATCATGTGCAGAAGGCGATACAGGTTTCATCTACGAAGGTATTTTAGACTTTGAAGTACTTACTTCACGTGTTGACGAAATGCCTGAACTTCCAATGAAAGTGATGATGAACGTTGGTAACCCAGATCGCGCTTTCGATTTTGCACGTTTACCACATTCAGGTGTTGGCCTTGCGCGCGTTGAGTTTATCATCAACCGTATGATTGGTGTTCACCCTAAAGCCTTACTAAACTTTGATGCACAAACAGATGCATTAAAAGCAGAAATCACAGACATGATTGCCGGTTACGAATCACCTGTTGAATTCTATATTGGTAAACTAGTTGAAGGTATTTCTACCTTAGGTTGTGCGTTTGCACCAGAGCGTGTAATTGTTCGTATGTCTGATTTTAAATCAAACGAATATGCTAACTTAGTGGGCGGCCAGCAATACGAGCCAGAAGAAGAAAACCCAATGATTGGTTTTCGTGGCGCTGCACGTTATATCTCTGAAGACTTCCGTGATTGTTTTGCACTTGAGTGTGAAGCTATAAAACGCGTAAGAAACAGCATGGATATGACCAACATCGAAATCATGATCCCATTCGTACGTACCCTTGAAGAAGGTAAACGCGTTATTGAATTACTTGAAGAACATGGCCTTAAACGTGGCGAAAATGGTCTTAAAGTAATCATGATGTGTGAGCTTCCGTCAAATGCATTAATGGCTGAAGAATTCTTAGAATACTTCGATGGTTTCTCTATCGGTTCTAACGATTTAACACAGTTAACGCTTGGTCTTGATCGCGACTCAGGTTTAATTGCTCACCTATTTGATGAGCGTGACCCTGCAATCAAAAAGCTACTTTCTATGGCTATTAAAACAGCCAAAGAAAAAGGTAAATATGTAGGTATTTGTGGTCAAGGTCCTTCAGATCATGAAGACTTTGCAGCATGGTTAGTAGAGCAGGGCATTGACTCTGTTTCGCTAAACCCAGATACGGTACTAGAAACATGGTTATACTTAGCAGACAAACTTGCTAAGTAAGTTACCTCGTTAAAAAATGCCAGCAACTGCTGGCATTTTTTATGACTAAAAATTAATTTTTTGCTAATTTTTTATCTAAATAGGCACATGAACGAGTCAGTGCTTTTTGACACCAAGTTAAATACCCTCTTGCTTTAGGGTAATACATAGAAAAGCAGAATAAGCCTGCAATAAAAAATATTAACGATGGCCCTGGCACCACAGCAAACAATAATCCGAGTAAAATAAACAGTGTTCCGCTGATCTGCATTAGTAGTTTTTTCATATAAACCTCATAGTAGGCGTTTAATTTGATTATAATTGCAGCTGCTCATATATCGATAAAAAGAGTGTTACAAACTGTAAAATCTTCAATTTCTATTAGCCATCGCCATGATATAATTACACAAATGCATTAATAAGCGCCGCCATGATAGCAACTATTACACAACAAGATGCCGCGACCGAGCTTGTCGCAAATTATTTAAATACTATAAAAAATCAAGGGTTTACTGGAGATACAGACGCAAGTTATGCAACCAGACTCACAGCGTCAACCGATAACAGTATTTACCAGCAGCTTCCGCAAGGTGTTATTTTTCCTAAAAGCGAAAAAGACATTCAAGTTGCTCTGCAAATAGCATCGCAAGACCCTTTTTTATCGTTAACTTTTGGTCCTCGCGGTGGCGGCACAGGAACAAATGGTCAATCTTTAACGCCTGGTATTGTGGTTGATTTATCACGTTATATGCGTGAAATCCTCGAGATAAATGTTGAAGAAGGTTGGGTACGAGTTCAAACCGGTGTGATAAAAGATCAACTTAACGACTTTTTAAAACCGTATGGATTTTTCTTTTCACCCGATTTATCTACCAGTAACCGCGCCACTATTGGCGGCATGATCAGTACTGATGCATCGGGGCAAGGCTCCTTAGTTTATGGCAAAACCAGCGACCATGTTTTAGGGCTAACCACCTATTTAGTTGATGGCACTGCAATGTCTACCAGTCCAATAGACATTGAAAAAGCAAAAATAATTGCCGATCAGGAATCCTTAATTGGCAAACTCTACAAAACAGTATTAGACATATCACTTAATGAACGCGACGCTATATTAGCCAAATTTCCACGGTTAAATAGATTTTTAACCGGTTATGACCTAGAGCATGTGCTAAGTGAAGACTTACAAACTTTTGATATGAGCCGCTTAATAACCGGATCAGAAGGCTCTTTAGGCATAGTTACTGAAGCAAAATTAAACCTAACACCTATCGCAGAATTTAAAACCCTCATAAATATAAAATATGACAGTTTTGATTCTGCACTTCGCCATTCACCATTTTTAGTTGATGCCCGCGCAACTTCAGTTGAAACTGTTGACAGCAAAGTATTAAATCTAGCCCGCGAAGATATTATTTGGCATTCAGTATCGGACTTAATAACTGATATACCAAATAAAGATATGCAAGGACTCAACATGGTTGAGTTTAATGCCGTATCACCAGAAGACATAAAAGACAAAGTAGACACTTTGTGCAAATTATTAGATGAGTGTGTTGCTAACCAAACTAATGGCGTTATTGGCTATCAGTTAACCAGTGATAAAAGCGATATACTGAAAATTTATGCAATGCGTAAAAAATCAGTGGGTTTACTCGGTAATGTAAAAGGCAGCCAAAAACCTCTCGCGTTTGCAGAAGACACCGCCGTTCCACCAGAAAATTTAGCCGATTATATTGTTGAATTTAGAGCGCTACTCGATAGCCATAAATTACAGTACGGTATGTTTGGGCATGTCGATGCTGGCGTTTTACATGTTAGGCCAGCACTGGATATGTGCGACCCTGAACAAGAAAAATTACTGCGCACTATTTCAGATGAAGTAGTAAAACTCACCGCAAAATACGGTGGTTTAATGTGGGGCGAACACGGTAAAGGTTACAGAAGTGAATACGGTCCTGAATTTTTTGGTGAGCATTTATTTACACAATTACGAAAAATAAAATCGGCGTTCGATCCAAACAACAAAATCAACCCCGGAAAAATATGTACCCCGCTTGAAAGTGAAGACTCACTAGTTAGCGTTGATGGACAAAAGCGTTCTTACTTCGACAAGCAAATTTCAATTGATGTTAAAACCAGTTTTAACAATGCAATGACCTGTAATGGTAACGGCTTGTGTTTTAATTATGATGAAAACTCGCCAATGTGCCCGTCATACAAAGTGACCGGTGATCGCCGTAATTCGCCAAAAGGTCGAGCAGGGCTAATGCGTGAATGGTTACGTCTTCAAGAGTCAAAAGATGTTAATTTACTTGAGGTAGAAAAAGAACTTAACAAAGGTGAAGTTATTACTTGGTGGGAGCGTTTTGTTCATAGCAGAGAGAAAAAACAAGGCGTTTACGATTTTTCGCATGAAGTAAAAGCCTCAATGGATGAATGTTTAGCGTGTAAAGCGTGTACTACGGCTTGCCCAATAAAAGTAGATGTGCCAACTTTCCGTGCCCGTTTTTTAAATTATTATCACAGTTATTATGCCCGCCCACTCAAAGATTACTTAGTGGGTAATATAGAAAACAGTGCACCGTTAATGGCAAAATTTGCTAGGGTTATTAATCCAATTGTAAAAACATCATTAGTTAGTAGTCTCATTAAAAAAACCGTAGGCTATGTTGATACCCCTCAGCTAAGTATTCCTGCACTCAACAAACGTGTAAACAAAGCGCAAAAATTTAATTTAGAATTACTTAAAAAACTAAGTGCCGATGAGCAAAATGATTATGTACTCATTGTTCAAGACCCATTCACCAGCTTTTACGAAGCAGAATTGGTTGAGAGTTTTATTACACTAATTACTCAGCTTGGAAAAAAACCAATGCTGTTACCCTTTAAACCCAATGGCAAACCTCAGCACGTGAAAGGTTTTTTGCATGAATTTAAGCTAACGGCAAAAAATGCTTCAGAGTTTTTAAATCAGCTTAATGATATTAATGCGCCGCTAGTTGGTTTAGATGCGTCGTTAGTGATGTGTTATCGCGATGAATATAATACAATTTTAGAAAATAACCGTGGCGATTTTAATGTGCAACTTGCGCATGAATGGTTAGAAACACAATCGTTCAGTGCTTTAGAAGCTAAACAAATAAATACTGAATTTACCTTATTAAGTCACTGTACCGAAACGACTGCATTACCAAAAGCCGCAAGTGTGTGGAAAAATATTTTTGATCAGCTTGGTTTAACATTAAACACCACAAGTACTGGATGTTGTGGTATGGCCGGCACTTATGGTCATGAAGCACAAAACCAAGCAAACTCCAAAGCACTTTATGAAATGAGTTGGAAACCTATCGTTGATAAAAATAAACCTGAGCAACTTTTATCAACTGGCTTTTCATGTCGTAGCCAAGTAAAACGTTATGAAAAATTTAAGCCTAAGCATCCAATAGAGCTACTGGCAAAAGTACTTAGTTAATGATTTAACTAAGTAAGCTGTAAAATAAAAAGGCGCAACTTATTATTAAGTTACGCCTTTTTATTTTTGTTTATATTTATTTAGTTTTTTTAGCAAAACTGTCTGCAATGGGTTTTGTACTAATACCATGAATAAATACACTAAATAAAATTGTGGTCATAGCAATGGTCGCAATTTGAAATTTATTTTCTATTTGTGTATCAATAACCATTAAAGTAAAAACAATCGAAGCCAATCCTCGTGGCCCAAACCAAGCAAACGTTAAACGCTCTTTTATTTTTAATGACGTAAATTGCAATGACAACATAACAGGAATTATTCTGATCAGTGTTGTACTAAGTAGCGCATAAATTATTATTTCAGTATTTAATTTCGGGATCACTAAATAAGCACAAACAAAACCGAATAAACACCAAATCATTAAAGAGGAAAAGTCAGCTATATGCTCTGAGTCTTCAATCAGCTCTTTGTTTATTTTGGTGCTCGCGTATTTATCAAATAAAAGCCCCGCTACAAATACGGCAATAAATCCACTGCCATGAAAATATTGTGTAAGTGAAAATACAGCCATAGCAAAACCCAATAGTAAAAACGGGCTAGTGTTTTGGGCAAAGTAATGTCGCTTCATTGCAAAGTTTAAACACGGAATAAAAACAGCAATACTTGCAAATGCAATTAATAATGCAACTCCCAACTCTCTGCCAAATACACTTAACGTTTGTGTTGCAGTAATTGCGGATTCAGGATTTTTTGCAAGCAGAATAAATATTAAAAATATAGGCACACATAAGCCATCGTTTAAGCCACTTTCAGTATTAATACCTTCGCGTATTTTTTCAGGCACTTTTGTATTACTTAATAACCCCTTACTTAACGCCGCATCGGTTGGGGTTAATATAATTGCGATAAGTGCTGCTTGAATTAATGAAAGCTCAGCAAATAAAAATAACGCAGTAGCAATCCCGAGTAATAGGGTTAAAGGTAAGGCAACAAATAAAAGTAAACTAGGATATTGAAAACTATGCCTTAATACTCCTAATTTTGACTTTGCTGCATCGGTAAATAAAAAGATACTGAGCGTTAATTCTATAAAGGGCAGTAAAAACCGCAAGCCATTTTTAAAATTTTCACTTTCGTTCGGAGCTATCAATGCTAGCAGTATCCCCCCTATAACAAAAAACATCGGCCCGGTAATTTCTGTTTTTTCTAATTGGCGCAGTGTTATAGAATAAATTAAAAATAATGCACCAATAAAAGCAATAACTAAGTATTCCATTAAATCTTCCTTTTTATTCCAGACTTTGCCCGTTCTTTAATATTTGTTTGAATATATATTTGATCGGTTGTGGCTATTTTTGCGTGACCTAAATCTTCAGATAAATGCTTTAAAGGTCGAGTTTGTGCATCATGCGTTGCACCGGTATGTCGAAGCCAATGTGCAGTGGCCGCTTCTAATTGTTCCGCGTCATCTTTAAAGCCATCATCAAGTAATGACTGCTGAGCAATATCAAAACTTTGTTGTACTAAACGACGAATTTGTCTTACTGTCATACCACCTTGACCACGAATTTTATGCACTAACGGGTCGGATTCGTCAACACGGGGCAGGGCAGGCAAACCACGGTATAACCGATAACGTTTTAAATACTCAAGAAAATCATCACTTAAAGTTACATCTCGTAATTTATTTCCCTTACCCATTATACGTAAAAACCAAAAGCCATCGTTATCTTGCCAAAAATGAGACATAACAGGTGACCATTGTGGACGTTCTGATAATTCTGATATACGTAAATATAATCCTTTTAAACAGGCGAGAGTAAAAAGGTTTCTTTCATATTCTGGTTTTTGTTCACACAGATCACGCGTTACACCAAATACGTATTCCCATTGAATATCGCTTAATGTATCGGGAATTTGTATTTGTGATTGTACAACCAAGTAGGGACTGTTTTTCTTAACAACAGGTACAAAGTTAGCGAAGGTTTTTTCTTCTAAAATAGCGAACTTGTAAAATACATTAAGTGCAGTAAACATAGCGGATAATGTTTGCTGACTCGCAATAGATTCTTTTTGCATGAAAGGGCGCCAATTTTGGTTTAACCGACGTACTCCTTGCTCATCTTTATAGCGCCACTGCACCGAAGTTGATGCCCACTTTTTATCCGGCTCGACCATAAAATCAACATACGCCTCAATGTCTTCACGCTTTAAATCGAATACTGATTTTTCAGCTATAAGCCATGACCACAAATAAAATCGTTCTAATTCATTGCGAAAACGACTATAAGTTGCTTCTGATTTTCGGCCATAAACATATAAAAATTGGTATAAAAAGTTAAGATCGGCCTTTGATTCAGTTACAGTCAAGCTGACTTGCTGTATAAAAGAGGCTAGTTCTGGATATTCTGATTGGAGTGTATTATCTTCAAGGTGAGCTATTTGATAACGTAATTGTTTTAATGTATCGACCAGAGCAACAAGCATAATAGTAAAATATATAAGAAAATAATAGACTTATAGATTAACCTTAAAGTCCGATACTGTCTAGTATTGGACATAACGAATTTTGATATTTATGCTAAATGCAGATTTATTAACCATATACCTTATTAAAGGAAAAATCATGAAAAAATTACTTCTGTTGAGCATGTTAGTTATTAGCGTTTTATTAACAGGTTGCGCTACTACAGGCAGTGCTTCTCCTGGAGAGAAACGTGCTTTAGTACAAAGTATGAAATCGAATACATTAACTGCTCTATACGAGAAAAAACCAGATGTTAAAACTCAAATTGCAAACTCTGCCGGTTATGCTGTATTTGATAATGCCAATGTAAACGTTATTTTAGCCAGTTTTGGTGGTGGGTACGGTGTAGTAAAAAATAACCTAACCGGAAAATCTACCTATATGAATATGGGCGAAGCTGGTTTAGGCTTAGGTTTAGGTGTTAAAGATTTCAATATTGTGATGGTTTTTCATGATCAAGCAGCGTTAAATAGATTTATTAAACATGGTTGGGCGTTCGGTGGTAATGCCGATGCTGCTGCAAAATACCAAGATAAAGGTGGTGCTTTAGTTGCCGAAGCTATTGCCGACCAAGTTACTGTATACTCTTTAACCGAAAGTGGCCTTGCACTACAAGCCGTTTTAAAAGGCACTAAATTTTGGGTAGATTCTGAGCTAAACTAAGCTATCAAAACCCTATCATAAGTGGGCTAGTTTGTGTGATTACGCCCACTTTAATTTAAACACCTCAATTTAACATAACGTAATTTATGGGTTGCCATATTAATTTCTATTTTATGAGAGCTGTAATTATATTAAGTCAAGCCTCTAGTTAAATTCACCTATTGTTTCATGAAGAAGTCTCCAAGCAGATTCTTTATCCCCACTAAGGAGATTGACCAGCTTATTAAGACTAATAGCGCAGAAGTTTCTTTTATTTAAGAAGTCTATTTGTGATGGATGTATAAATTTACTAAGCCGTTTATCAAAATCATGTCCAATTGGACCATTGAAGATAAACAATCCTTTATGTGGTGTTGGATGTTTAGTCATACCTCCGCTCCAAGTGAACTGCTCAGATGAGCCGAGTCCATGTTTTCTAGCATTTTCTTCTCCTGATAAGTTAAAAACCCAGTCATCTAATTGCCTAAGATCACTTAACTTTGGAGATACATTTTTAGAAGATTTAACCTCAATTACAATACTATCTTGAATTGAAAAGTTATCATCTGGAGTGATAGTAAAATCTTCATATCCATTTCTACCGTTATTAATATTGAAACCCGCTTTCTTAAAAAGCTCTTTAACCCTTAATTCTAAAGGTTTACCTGATAGATCTTTGTCATTACCTAATGATAACTCACCAGTTTCATGCAGCATTTCTAAATTGCATTTCAGGAATTCTTCAGCTTCTCCGATAGTTGATATGCTAGCTTCTTTTAAAATAGCTAAAAGCTTTTCTTCATATTTCATTTAAACCTACAAAATTAAAGTTGTGAAAAGTACAGAGTTTTCATTATACATCTAATTAATTTTGATTATCCTACTAAGAACTTAATATTGTTTAAATTTTCATGCAATTATTCAATGATATGTAATAATTTTATGACTTAGTTTAGCATGAAAGTATTTTATCAAACGCCTCGGCCAATTTCTCCGTTTCACTAAATACGGTATTCCAATATTTAATACGCGTGTCTGCATCAAGATCAGTAAAGTCGTTTCTGTCTGGGATTTTTCCGTAAGGTAAGCCGGCTATAAATTCTTTTGATGGGGTGATCATCACAACGTTGTCGTAATTTTCTGGTGCTACTTTTCGTTTTAAATTTTTATCAAACCACCCTGCTTTTGGATCTGAATTAAAATGTGGATACAAAATTAAGCCTGGGTTATTAATTTTTAAATCAAAGTGGTAATCAATAACGCCGCCATCGCGGTAAATCCCTGGTGGCGAACCGGCAATATTTTTTATACCTTGCATTACAAGTGGTATAGAGCCCGATGCAAGTAAGGCATCTTTTAAATTTGTTTGTGTGAGTTCAATGTTTTGTGTTTTAAACTTATAACTGTCGGTAATACTTAAATTACTATTGGGCGCGCCAAAAATAAAACGCTCGTACTGAGCGCCTAATAATTTTCGATTAATTCTGTTAAGCATATAACTTTTTGATAAACCCAAAAGCTGTATTAACTTATGTTCGCTGGCAATAAACCCGTTAGATTTTGCGACAATAAAATGCGCTTTAAAAACAGGATTATTTATAATTTCAGTAACACCATCATCACCAAATACATCATCTAATAATGCGCGGGCTTTTAGTGTAATTTCAGCGGGCGTTGGTTTATTACTAGAATATCGGGTTTGTGAATAAGATTTGGCTAAACGCTCAATGGCAGCAACGGGATCGTTTTGTGCAAAACAGGCTGAACGAAAAGCCCCAGCAGATGAGCCAATTAAATTAAGGGGTTGGGTGCGATGTTTAAAAAATTCGCCAAATATATATTTGTCTAAACCAAATAAGGTAAACCATTTAGGGCCACCACTTGCCCCTAAAAAAGAGGTAAAAAGATCGGGTTTAAAACCTTGTTCGTTTATTATTTTTGCTGCAGTTTTACCCGCATAAATGTCGATCATCTAAAAATACTACCTGTAGAGTCGCAGTTTAATGTTGTTAAAGCCAAACTTAAAAATGAATACTTATGCAATAGCAACACGTTTAAACTTTAATCTTAATCCCAAATTCCGTCTTCACATTTGCCCTGCACTTTTACGTTTTTTACCTTAAACTCAGGCTCTATGCCTTTGTCTCTTTGTGCGTGGTAGTCGTTAGTAACAGACAAAATAGTCGGTGTGAGTAGTATAATAGCGATAACGTTTACCACTGTCATTAACCCTAGAGCAATATCAGCTAAATCCCATACTTGTTTTAAGGTGGCTGATGCGCCCCACAACATCATTGATAAATAAAGCAAAGTATAAATACTGCGCCCTACTTTGTTATCGAGCTTAAATAAGTGGAGGTTACTTTCGGCGTAGGCGTAGTTAGCAACTACCGAGGTAAAAGCAAATAAAGTAATGGCAGCGGCTACAAAATACACGCCGCCTTGCGCTAAGTGTGAGGTCATAGCGCTTTGTGTTAAGCGTATACCTTCCATTTCACCGCTTATATCTACATCGGCCAATAAAATAATAACCGCGGTACAACTGCACAATACGATGGTATCGAAAAACACCCCTAACATTTGTATGTAGCCTTGTGTCGCTGGGTGATTTGGCATTGGACTGGCACTAGCCGATGCATGCGGCACACTTCCCGCGCCAGCCTCATTAGAATATAAACCGCGTTGTATACCATTTTTAATGGCTGCACCCATGGCGCCTGCACCAGCTTCTTGCAAGCCAAACGCTGATAAAAGTATATCTTTAAGCATGGCAGGTACTTGGGTGAAGTTAATCAGTGTAATTACTACAGCAACAAGCACAAACACGATGCCCATAACAGGCACTACTCGCTCGGCGAATCGGGCAATGGCTTTAAAGCCACCTAAAATAATAGAGCCTGCTAAAAGTGTGATCACAACACCTGAGTAAAAAGTGGGTATTTCAAATGCGTAATTTAGTGCATCGGTAATGGTGTTGGTTTGCATGGCGCTAAAGGTAAAGCCGTAACCTAAAAACAAACAGGCGGCAAACACAATAGCAAATGCACGACTGCCTAAGCCTTGTTGAATATAATACGCAGGGCCACCTCTGAATTCGCCATTGCTGTCGCGAATTTTATATACCTGGCCTAAAATACTTTCTGCAAACCCGGTTGCCATACCCAGTATAGCAATGACCCACATCCAAAATATGGCGCCGCTACCACCGAGTGATATAGCCACAGCCACACCGGCTAAATTACCTGTGCCTACTCGAGCACACAGCCCAGTGCAGAGCGCTTGAAATGATGAAATATCGTTTTTATTACACTTACTACTGCCTTTTAGCAGGCTAAACATGTGCTTAAATTTAACTAATTGAATTGCTTTTAAGCGTACTGAAAACCAAATACCTGCAAATAGTAGTATATAAATTAGTATTTGGCCTTCTCCCCATAATAGGCCATTTACACTTTTTACTACGGTATCGAACATGGGCTAATCCTTTTGTATTTATTATGTTTTTACTCATCGAGTAGTTGAGTAATTTGCATTTAATAATGCATGTTAGCCATAGCTTAGCGGAGCTAAGCTGCCTTAGAATGTTGACTTAGAGGTAGGTCATTTACTTTGCAGGTGTATACCCGCAATCATGCATCTAACCGAACCTCCCGCCGACTCTATGGTTGGTATAGGTAACGGAACAAGTTTAGCTGTTTTTTGTATTGCTGCTTTTTGCTCGGTTGTAAGTGCATTAAACGCCGTTTGTGAGAGGGCTAAAATACGACTATTTGTACCTTGTAGCTCAATTGCATTGCCACAAAAGCTATTTATTTGCTCACTAGTTAAGTTTATTACTTCTAAATGGCTTTGTATAAAATAGCTAGTTAATTGTTTATGCTGACTTTTTGGCACCATATTTAAGCTGATCATGGCAAACTCTGTGGCTACACACATCAATACATTAGTATGATAAACCGCAATACCTTGCTCATCGTAGGCATTAAATACAACGGGTTTTAGCTTTAATTGCTCGCATACTGTATTAACCACAGCTTTAGTAGTACGCTTAGATTCTACTGCATAAGCAAGCTTATGTGGGTGGTCAATAACAAGCGATCCTGTACCTTCTAAAAATGCATTTTCTTTCGCTAAAAATGAATAATCAGTCACAGACAACACTTTATAGTGATTAGTCAAAAAATCAATAATATCTTTTCGATATTCTAATCTTCTGTTTTCTGCGTACATTGGGTACATAACTAGCTCGCCACTTTGATGGGTAGAAAACCAATTATTTGGAAACACAGAATCGGGCGTGTGTGGATGTTCGTCTTCAAAAAGATGAACCTTTACGCCCTCGTTTTGTAATAATTTAACCGCATTAGTTACTTCGTCAAAGGCAAGCTGACTCTGGTTTTGTGAGTTGCAGGTACTTTGAAACGTGTTGTCTAACATAGTTTGTGGGTTAGATGTAAAGTGATGCGGGCGCACCATAACCACCGCTGTTGGTGCTTGCTTTATGTGGCTCATGCGACTTGCTCTTGCTTAGTTGTTTTTGATGTTTGCGCACTATTAAGTACCGAAAATAAATTACGCGGATCGGCTTGTTGTGTAATTAAATCAAGTAATGAAAACTCACCCGCAGCCACCAGCGCGTCTTTAATATAAACCAGCGAGGTAAAGTCTTCGCTCGCAAAACCTACCCCATCAAAAATAGTAAGCTCGTCGTTACTTATACGCCCAGGTGTTTGTTTATTAATTACTTTATGAAATTCTGTTACATCAAAACTACTGCTCATTTGTTGAATTTCGCCCTCTATTCTGGTTTGTGGTTCGTACTCTACAAATACATTAGCGCGTTCCAGTAAAGCTGAATCAAGCTCAGTTTTCCCAGGGCAGTCGCCACCAATGGCATTTAAATGCACACCTTGGGGGATCATATCGCTGGTTAAAATAGTGGCATTTTTTTTATCGGCTGTGCAGGTTGTAATAATGTGCGCACTTTGCACGGCTTCTTCTGCGCTATTGCATATAGTTATATTTAAACCGTAACCACTTAAGTTGTTATAGGCTTTTTTAGAGGCGTTCTTATCAATATCGTATAAACGAATGTGGGTAATGCCTAATACGGCTTTAAAAGCTAATGCCTGAAACTCAGACTGCGCACCATTACCAATTAATGTAAGTGTTGTTGAGTGTTTGGGTGCTAAATACTTTGCCACAAGCGCCGATGTAGCCGCTGTGCGTAAGGCCGTGAGTAAGCACATTTCGCTGATCATAACCGGATAGCCGCTATCAACATCCGATAAAATTCCAAATGCCGCAACCGTTTGAAGTTCTTTAAACGTATTTTTTGGATGACCATTTACATATTTGCAGCTAAACATTTCACCGTCGCTTACGGGCATAAGCTCTATTACGCCATCAGGAGAGTGCGCCGCATAACGTGGCGATTTATCAAATTCGTCCCAGCGAGCAAAGTCGTGTTTTAATCTTTGGGTAAGCTCAAGCAATACGTTTTCTATTCCGACTTTATTTATAAGTTTGGCCATTGTCTGTACGCTAACAAATGGAACACCTTGTTTTGGTTCTGCTATAAAATGACTCATAAATACCTCTTTAATGACTAAATAAATTAATAGAAATAAGTTTATAGGCCAGAGGTGACAGTTAAAATGCCAAAAGTTCATACAAATAGTATTATTTTTTAGCAAATTGCTATGCATTAAAGTACAAATTTAGTAATTTGTAATAAACACATAACCCAAGGCGTTTTATGCCCCCTTACATTTACGACTCTTTAGATAACGCATTAATAGCCGAACTAAGAAAAGATGGCCGCGCTTCTATTTCAGCCCTAGCCGATGTTTTAAAGGTCTCGCGCGGGACGGTGCAAAATCGCTTGGACCGTTTAGTTTCATCGGGCGCTATATTAGGCTTTACGGTGCGTGTACACGAACACATAGAAACCGAAGCTGTAAGAGCAATAATGATGGTGGAAGTGGTGGGTAAATCTACATCACAGGTAATTAAAACCCTGCGCGGCATACCAGAGCTAACAAAGTTACATACGACCAACGGCGCTTGGGATTTAGTAGCTGAAATACAGGCTGCAAATTTAGGTGAGTTTGATGGCGTCCTTAGGCAAGTGCGCGAAATAGAAGGCATTTTAAATAGCGAAACCAGTATATTATTGTCATCTACTTAGGTTTAATTAACGCCATGCTTTACTTAAAGTATTTTAGGCAAGACTCGATTTATTTATTACCGGTTAAACTTAATGGGATTTAAGTTTTACATTAATACACAGCTACATGGCGTAGCTGTGTGCATAATCTACTATACGTGTATTTTGGCTTTTTAAATAAGCGCGTCCTGCTTTTACACCTAGCTTATGATCAAAGCGTAAATCGTCGTTAGAGCTGCCTAACAATTTGCTATGTAGCTTTTCGTCTGCAAAAATTTGTATAATTTCTACATCACTAGGCGGATTGGCTATAAATGATAGTTCGTCTAGGTATGCTTGCTCGTGTTGAATCAAGTAATCAAGTGTTTTTGGGCAGTAGCCTGATGCACATGCAAATGTTCTAAGCTTTTGAACCCATGCAGTTTGCGCTTGAAAATTCTCATCAACGGTTCTTATTACCACGATTTTTCGTGCGCCACGGTTATAAGCTTCGCGTACAGGCAATGGCGCAGCCAAGCCGCCATCTAAATAAAAATCTTCATTCGATTGCTCTGCAGCTAAATGTGCTTCGTTTGCCGCTTTTGAGCCTAACCAAGGAGTGAGTTGAACACCTTGTTTATACAAAAAAGGTAAAGCACTTGACGCTTTTAATAGTTCTCGCCAGTGTTTACCATCGCCAGTAGGAGTTAAATAATACGGTTTACGATCACGTGCATTGGTTGCAGTGATCAGCAACTCTCTATCACCAAGGCTATTTTTTGCTGTTTTAAAGTCTAATGCTCTATTAACCTCAGTGGTTTTTTCGAAATACCAGTCTAAGTCAACAATGTGTTTACCCATTAGGCCGCGACCTAACTGAAAAAAGCGTTTATGACGCGAAAGCCCTCTGATCAAGCGTTTGGCGTAGCCTTTTTGACGCGCTAAATAACTGGTTAAATTTTGCGAGCCAGCAGACGTCCCTATAAATAAATCAAACGGGTCGTAGTTTTGCTCTAACCACGCGTCAAGTACACCAGCTGTAAATATCCCTCGCTGCCCTCCACCTTCAGCAATCAATGCAGTTTTAGGGTGCATAGGCTTATTGAATGTGTGTGGAGCAACATTTATTTGAGATTTCACGGTGTACCTCTTAGTTGTTAACTTAACGGAATATGGTTTTATTTTAACGTGCTTGATTAAATCCTTAAAACAGATTAATTGAATCAGTTCGATTGAAAATATAAATCATTTATTTGTACTCAATCTTTATTCGATTCTCTATTTGGTTATTAGTGTAACTATGGTTGCGTGTACGCTTGCTTAATAAACAGCTTAGTTCTTTATTTCCATTAGTATTTTTAACGCACGATGACGTTTTTCATCGTCATATAAATCGTTGGTGAATATAAGCTCATCGACCCCTAACTGATTCACGATCATTTCTAATTTGTGTTTAATACTCGCTGGCCCACCAGTAACACTTAATCCTAAAAAGCTCTCAACATGAGTACGCTCTTGTTCGCTCCACAAGCCTTCCATTGTTTCAACTGGGGGCTTTAACCACAACTCGTCGCCTCTAATTAATGATAGCACTCGCTGTTTTGAAGTGGTTGATAAGTATTGTGCTTCTTCATCTGTATCGGCAGCCACTAAAGGTAATGCCAACATTACATAAGGCTTAGCTAATACATTTGATGGTTTAAATTCTCGTTTATATAAGGCTATTGCATCATGTACAAAACGCGGTGCAAAGTGCCCCGCAAATACATAGGGTAATCCTTTTTGCGCTGCTAACTGGGCACTAAATAAACTTGAGCCTAAAAGCCAAATAGGCACATTAGTGTTTTCACCGGGTATTGCTCGTACACGCTTAGCTCCCTCGTATGGGCCTAATAGTGTTTGTAACTCGCTCACTTCATTAGGAAAGTTTTCAGCGCGGCTAATGTCGTTATTTAAGGCGCAACTGGTCACCGGATCGCTACCTGGGGCACGCCCTAGCCCTAAATCAATTCGACCAGGATACAAACTCTCTAAGGTGCCAAATTGCTCAGCCACAACTAAAGGCGCATGATTAGGTAACATAATTCCACCCGACCCTACGCGTATTTTTTTAGTGTTGCCGGCTATGTGCCCTACTAAAATTGAAGTGGCGGCACAAACAATCCCAGGCATATTATGATGCTCGGCTAACCAAAAACGGTTAAAACCTAATTGGTCTGCTTTTTGTGCGTAGGCTGTACTTTTGTTTAAGGTGTCACTAACCGTGGCCCCTTTTTGCATAGGCGCCAGTTCTAGTAATGAAAAAGGGATAGTTGATAACAAAGTAGCATCTCCAAATTAAATAGCGATTTATGACGTGCTAGCCATAAATAATAAATCTAAAGTAAGAGATGGGTGTACATTACACCAATTCAAGGCAGCTTATCTTGAAACGCTAAGGTGTTGCGATTGAGTGATAACAAAGTTAGCTATTTTTAGCTGCAGCTTGTTGGCGGTTTAGTTTATAGGCTTCTGAATCAAGGCCTTTTTTCCAATAACCCGATGAAACAATTTGACTGCGAGGTATAGCTAATTCATCAGTTAATACGGTTTTTGCTTTGCGTACTAATCCGGTCTCTAGTGCCATAAATACAATAGGTTGTTGCTCACTAAGCGGTACCGATTTTAATGCGTTTATCACATCTGTATCTGGTTTATGTGTTATTAACCAAGTTACATCTCGCGGCGACTCTAAGCTGATCACATCATCTTTTGTTGGTACATGAATAATCGCGTCAATTTTTGCGTTTTTAGGCAGTTGTTGCATGTAGCCTTTAATTGCATTAACCGAAGTTAAATCGCCAAGTAGTATGTAATGTGAGTGTTCATAATTATCAAGCTTTTTAGGACCTGGTCCTGCTATACCTACCTCATCGCCTACTTTTGCTTTTTTAGCCCAATTAGTTGCCGGACCTTGGTGCATATTAATTACAAAATCGAGGGTAAGTGCGCCGGTGTGCTCATCAACATGCCTTATAGTGTATGAACGCATACATGAAGTTTTAATATTATAATCAACGCGGCCATTTTGCGGAATAAGCACCTTTACGTAGTTACCAATATATTGAGCGTTCAAGTCGTTAAACTCATCGGAGCCAACAATAATGCGCTGTAAATGTGGGGTTATTTGCTCTGTGCTTAATACTGTTGCTTTGCGTACTTTTTTACCCATATAAATTTACCTCATTAAAAAAGATGAATTGCACAACGCCCCATTGGTTGATAAAATCAACTATATCAATTTAATTGACTTTGTCAACCATCATGGATTCCCTATGCATATCTCATTAGCCAATACACTATTTGCTTTAATGCAAAATTATCGCGTTACCATACGCGAAGCGATTAATGCGGGCGAGCTTGGCTTAAACGCAATGCACGTACGTTGCTTTCATATTATTGCAACAACAACTCAGTGCACTGCTAACGATATTGTTAATCAAACCCAGCGCGACAAGGCCCAAATAGCACGCTTAGTGAAAGAGCTAATCGCATTAAAGTTAATTAACAAAGATGCCAGTGAGCACGACAAGCGCTGTTTTATCTTGTCATTTACCTCTGAAGGTCGCACGCTTTATGACAAGCTATTAGCCGCCGAGCAGCAAGTAAATGCGCAAATGTGTAAAAACTTAAACCCACAGCAAATCAATGACTTTTTACATACTGCCCAACAAATGATCAAAAACATGGATTGATCTGCCATTCATTACTTGGCATAACGAATATAAAACGCATATACTGTACATTTATACAGTATATGCGTTTTAGGTTGTGTTATGTTTGTTATTCCCATTTATATAGAGGCCGGTGTTTGCGGGTTTGAATCGCCTGCAGCGCAGTATAGTGAGCTAGGGATATCACTTGACGAGCTATTAATAAAACACCCAGATGCTACATTTATTGGCGTTGCCTCAGGGTGCTCTATGCAAGAAATTGGCATTTTTGAGGGCGACTTACTGTTAGTTGACCGTGCAGAGATTCCTAAAGATGGCGATGTTATTGTGGCGAACTTAAATGGTTTATTTGTATGTAAGTTGCTAGATAAAACCAATGCGCGGCTGCTCTCGGCTTCTGCTGCTTATAAACCCGTGCAATTAACCGAATCTGATGAATTTCAGCTTGAAGGCGTGGTAACTCGCTCAATTAGATTACATCGGCAAAGCCCTGAGATACTTTAATGTATGCCTTAGTTGATGCGGTTGCTTTTTATGCCAGTGCTGAAAAGGTATTTGACCCCGCAATTCGTTCAAAACCAGTTGTGGTGCTTACCAATAACGATGGCTGCGTATGTGCGGTATGCCCTATTGCCCGTAAGCTTAATATTCCTAAATTTGGCCCCTATTTTAAAGTAAAGCAATTACTAGCAAAACATCAGGTCGTAGTGCGCTCATCTAACTACGAACTATACGCTAATTTAAGCGATAGAATGATGAACGTTATTGCTCGCTTTTGTGATACCCAGCATATTTACAGTATTGACGAATCGTTTTTGCACTTTAAAGGCTATCAGCCATTAATTACCGATTGGCACCACTACGGTCAGCTAATTAGACGTACGGTATGGCGCGAAACCAAACTCCCTGTTGGGGTTGGTTTTGGGCCAACACCAACCTTAGCCAAAGCCGCGAATCATGCTGCTAAAAAGCTAACTGGCTTTAATGGGGTTGCCGTGATTGATGATGAAGCAAGCCGACAAGCTATTTTACAGCAAATGCACTGCCAGGATGTATGGGGAGTGGGCAAACGTTTAGCTAAAAAACTGGCGCTAATGAATATTAATACCGCATGGCAACTAGCTCAGCAAAGTCCAAAAACAATTCGTCGCCAATTTAGCGTAGTGCTTGAGCGTACAATTAAGGAGCTCAATGGCATTACCTGTTTAAACTGGGACGATGTGCGCCAAGACAAACAAGCTATTTTTTCAACGCGTAGTTTTGGCCAGCGCCTTAGCGATCCTGATGCAGTGAGAACCGCATTAATAAACCATGCCAGCGTGGTTGCACAAAAATTAAGAGCGCAACAGTCGCTCACTCATCGTATTTATATTTTTGCCGCCAGCTCGTCACATGAGCAAGCCTTTTATAAAAAGTCAGCTATGCATCAATTTGATCCGCCCACTAACGATACCCGTGTTATAGCAAGTGCAGTATCAAAGAGTTTTGAGCAGATATATCAGCCGGGTATTCGTTTTTATAAATGTGGAGTGGGTGCATTAGAGCTTAGCCCGCAGCAGTTTCAACAACATACTTTATTTGAGAAACAAACCGATAACCCGCAGTTAATGGGCTGCTTAGATGCGATAAATCATCGCTTTGGGAAAGGAATGCTTAGCGTAGCAAGCAGCCAACTAAATGAACGCTGGCATATGAATAGAGCTTTTTTATCGCCGCAATACACAACGCGTTGGCGCGATATTCCTAAAATACAGTGTTAGTCAGCAACTTTAATAAATTCGCATTCTACACTTGGGTTATCTAAAGTGTATTTAAGGGTGTTATCGGTTAAAAAAGTAATAGTTTGTTTAATGGTTCTTTCGTGAATTGGATTATCACATCGGCTCATACGTAAACTATTTTCGAGGCCATTAGTTTTATATTTAAGTGAGCTGGTAATAAAACAATAATTAGGCTTTTGAATAGTACGAGTGCCATTGTGTAATGAGTTAAACAAAATCTCTTTACCTAAGCTAAAACCTTGCTCAGGATCTTCAGGGTTATTAAATTGCAATCGACTATTAGTGCACAAACCCGAGTTACTTGAGGTAACTTCGTAATTACCTAGCTTAGTTTTTAATAGTGGAATAAAGCGAGTTTTATTACTTGGGCCTGCTACTGCATAACAGCTAAAAAGGCTTATGGTAAGTAAAACCAGTGTGAAACATTTCATTATAAGCTCTATCCTCGTGTATCAACCATGATCAAGCAATGTGACAATGCCTTAGCTATTTCTAACTATAACAGAGATTTACTATAAAAGATGCGAAGTCGTTAGGTTATGAACTGCCGCGCAAAAACTAAATTAAAATACGTAGCTAACAACAAATACGATTAATCTAGGTGTAAGCTTTATTATCTAAAGGAGGAAGTAAAATGCATTACCTGTGATTAAGTAATGCATTGATAATAAGCTGAGTTTATTGCCAGTACTTAGCAAATAATTGCGGGTAATTTTGTTTTAAAAACTTAGGTTTGTCTTTAAAGCGCTTACCTTTAGGTTGTTCAAGTCCTGATGGGATAAAGGGTAACTCATCGTCGTTACGTTCTTCATATAACAAACCTGCAATTAGGTCATACTCATCTAAATACGGATAAGGTTGCTCGTTTAAAAAATAAAGCGGCGTGCACTGAGCGAGGTTATCTGGGTTTTCTAGTGCAGCTTTAAATACGGCTTCGCCACGAGAAATTAACCAACAACGAAATTCTGAAAAACCATATTCATCATTACAGCCCGCCATAACAAACGCGGCACCAAATAAATCCCAGGTATAACTTTGACGCATACAAATACTAAACTGCTTATCAAATTCAATTAATTGCTCATCTGATAAGTCACTCAGTGCCGACTTAAGCGATTGGCACACTGAGTCAGGCTCTGCGGTTTTATCTTCCACTGTAACCAGTCGCCAAAAATCAGTTAAGGTTAACTCACTCATGCAATGATCTCTTTTACCCGACCCACTTGGCCGTCTTCTAATTGTACTTTTATTCCGTGCGGGTGATTAGGTGACTTGGTCAATAAACGCGACACAATACCATTGGTTAAAGTACCACTGCGTTGATCTTGTTTAAGCACAATATTAACCTCTGTGCCTGGCATTATTTGCGAGCGTGTTGGAACGGCCATATTTAATCTCTATTACAATTTTTTGCGATTATAGCCTGCTTAATAGAATCTCTCCATATTAAAGCTTTTACTAAGACCATAAATGCCAAATACAGCTTAAAATGAGGGATAATTAAACAAAAACACAGTACCTATTTTTACTGCTTAAGAAATGAAATAGCATTGTTTTTTATATGAATATTTAAACTAGCTAATGCATTACAAATAAGCTGCACAATGTAATCTAGCTGATTATTTTGTTTAGCCTGCTCTAGTGCAATATCATCAATAAAATAACAACTTACAGTAAACTTAGAAGGTAAATTGTTTAAATCAACCGAGTGAGTAAGAAAGCTAAAGCCCTCAACGTTATCTTTTATTTGCTCGCAAGCAATTGTTAATTGTTGACGAATACGTTTATCTAGCTGCTTTTGGGTTTTGGTCATGGTTTATTACTGCTCGGCGATTTCTTGTTTTTTAAATTCTTTGTAGCTGTCTTGTTGTTGTTTAACACATTCATGGTATTCCTTGTCAGCCATATGACTGCACTCACCTAATCGGGCTGATTGAATTTCATGATAGCGGCTATCGCTGCTACACCCTGCTAACACTACGATTACAGATAACGAAAGTAGATACTTTAAGTTATTATTTAACATTCAAAATTCCTTATATTTTCACCGGAAAACTACTAATTTTCGTTACTTTTGCTGTATATTGCACTGGTTTTATATTTATAACCGTTAAGGGCACGTTATGATGTTGTCGCAGTTACAAGAGCTGTTCCAGCGTATCGATAAAAGTAAATTATTTCAATCATTTGTTATTGCAGTTATTGTGGTTTCTGCACTGACCGTGGGTGCACATACCTATTCATTACACCCTACTGCTGAGCTATTTCTACATTGGATGGATATAGGCATCACAGTGTTTTTCTTGATCGAATTGGTTATTCGTTATATTGCCAGTAAAGGGATCAAAGATTTTTTCTCCAAAGGCTGGAACATATTTGACTTCATTATAGTGATAGGTAGTTTATACCCTGCGGCAGGCTCAACTATTTTTATTGCTCGACTACTACGCATTTTCCGCGTACTACGTTTAGTGTCTATGATCCCAGAGCTGCGCTTATTAGTGAACTCACTAATAAAAGCCATCCCGCAAATGGGCTATATCGCGCTGCTAATGTTTGTGATTTTTTATATTTATGCTGCCACAGGTAGCATGTTGTTTGCTGAAATAAACCCAGTACTGTGGGGCGATGTCTCTATTTCTATGCTTACCTTGTTTAGAATCGCCACCTTCGAAGATTGGACCGACGTGATGTACGAAACCATGGCGGTATACAAATTAAGTTGGATTTTTTACTTAACCTTTATCTTTTTAACTGCATTTGTATTCTTAAATATGATGGTGGGGGCTATTTTAGAAGTAATGAGTGAGGAGCATCGCAATGCCCGAGAAGAGCAAGCCGATACAGACTCACTGCCCGCAACCCAAGGCCAAGTAAACGAATTGAAAGCACAACTGGCAGAGTTAACACAATTACTCAAAAATAAGTAGCAGATTGAATAGGGCAAGTATGCACTTGCCCTATTGTTTATACTTTAAACTTACCTACTAAATCAGTTAATATCGATGAAAGACGACTCATTTCATTGCCATTCTCACTGGTGCTAACAGCAATATCACTCACCTCATCAGCCGAGTTTTTAATTTCTGTCACATTTCGATTGATGTCTTCAGCGACGTGTTGCTGCTCTTCAGCAGCGGTGGCTATTTGCGTATTTAAATCACTAATATTAACAATAGATGCCGTGATCTCACTAAACTGTTGTTGCGCAGAATGCGCAAGTTCTACAGTTTTATTGGTGGTTTCTATGCTGCGTTCCATGTCTTTAGAGACTTTAGAAGACATCGTGCGTAACTTATCAAGCTGCGATGCTACTTCTTCGGTCGACTCTGCAGTACGCTGCGATAACGCACGAACTTCATCAGCAACCACTGCAAAACCACGCCCATGCTCACCAGCTCGCGCAGCTTCAATTGCAGCATTCAATGCTAGTAAATTAGTTTGCTCTGAAATGCCACGAATAACGCTCAAAATCGACATAATATTTTCACTTTCAGTATCGAGTTGAGTAATGTCTGCTGAGGCATTATTTATTACATCACAGAGCTGCACCACACTTTCTACGGTTTGTGTAATAACCGATTGCCCTAAATCTGATGCTTGTTGTGTTTGAACCGCTAAATCGGCCGCATTCGCACAACTACTCGACACTTCATTAGCAGTGGCAGCCATTTCATTAATAGCCGTTGCCGCCATTTCTAAAGCTTGTTGTTGTTGGCTAGTAGAGCTTGTTAGTTGAGCTGCTTGTGATGATGTTTGCGATGAGGTTTTACTAACATTTTGTGCGCATTCATTAATTTGTTTCACCAGCTCACTGATCAAATTTAAAAATAAGTTAAAGCTGGTGGCTAATTTAGCGGTTTCATCTTTTGTTTTTATTGTTAAGCGCTGGGTTAAATCACCGCCGCCTTGCGATATTTCAGTTAAACCATCGCTCACCTCAACAATTGGAGCAGAAATAAGTTTAGAAATATAACTCGCTATCGCAACAAATACGGCAATTAATATCGCGCTAATAATTAAAATGGTGTACGCCATCGCATTGGCCGCACTCATTACCTCAGACTTCTCTACCACCCCAATAAACTTCCAACCTAAAATGGGAGACGTATAAATATTGGCCATATACTGTTTTCCATCAATATCTACATCAAACAGGCCTTTGCTATTTTTAGCTAAATCGGCGTATTTAGCCCCCTCAATATCTGCTAGGTTTTTGAATCGGTAATCTGGGTGTTTCACATCCACCAGCACACTGCCGCTGTCTTCAATCAACATTAAGTAACCTGTTTCGCCTAATTTAATATCGGCAATAATATCGGTAAGCCCGCCCAATGAAACATCCATCCCTTGAGCACCAATTAATTCACCGTTATCAATAATAGCTTTAACCGTGGACACAATCACTAAATCATCAGCAGCCCAGTAATACGCATTAGTACGGGTTGTTTTACCGTTCGCTTGTTTGGCTGTTTTGTACCATGGGCGCTGACGAGGATCATAATTGGCGTTTACGTTTCCCATTGGCCATTGAATATAACCACCTTGTTCATTCCCCATGTAAATATAAGCAAGCCCAGGGTGAGTCTCACCAAAATGATTAAATAAACTGTAAGCAGCTTGCTCCGTCGGACTTTGGTTAGGGTGATCAAGCATTACCTTAGTGCCAACATTCATATGCGTTTTTATGTTTTCACGGGCATTTTTAATCGTTTGGTGGGAGGCTAAGTAGTCCACGTTTTTAGCAATTTCAGAAAAAAACATAGTAATTGCATTATCAACTTGGCGGGCTTCACGTTCACTTAACTGAGAAAAATTATCAAGTGCTTGCTCTCTGGTTTGGGAAATAACTAAAGCAGCTATAATTAATAACGGCAAGGCAATTGCAGATGCAAAGGAGAGCTTTAATTTTTTTGATATATTCATGAAGTTAACCTCTAAAAACACTCTTAAGAATATAGTGTGGCTAAAGGGGTTGAGCAAGAAATAATATGAGAATGTTTCGAAGAGGCAATAAAAAAGGTTAGCAATTTGCTAACCCTTTAACTTGATGAACTAGAAACTTACTCACCGTCTACAATAATTCGTAACATCCGGCGAAGTGGCTCCGCTGCACCCCATAAAAGCTGATCGCCCACGGTAAAGGCGCTAATGTATTTTGGCCCCATAGCGAGTTTACGAATACGGCCAACAGGAATACTCAGCGTACCGGTTACTTTAACTGGAGTTAAGTCGGTACTGGTAATGTCGCGCTGATTAGGAATAACTTTAACCCACTCATTGTGCGAGGCTAAGATTTCTTCTATTTTCTCAACGCTAATGTCTTCACGTAGTTTAATGGTCATCGCTTGGCTATGACAGCGCATTGCACCAATACGTACACATAAACCATCTATAGGCACAGGCTGTTTAGATGAGCCTAAAATTTTGTTGGCTTCTACTTGCGCTTTCCACTCTTCTTTTGATTGACCGCTTGGCATAGGCACATCAATCCATGGGATTAAGCTACCCGCCAGTGGCACACCAAATTGGTCTTGTGGCAAATCACTCGATGCCATTTTTTCGCTGACTATTTTATCAATTTCTAAAATAGCTGAACTAGGATTATCTAATTGCTGTGCGACACTTGCATGAATAGCGCCCATTTGGGCAATAAGCTCTTTCATATTTCGCGCACCGGCGCCCGATGCTGCTTGGTAAGTCATTGGGCTTACCCATTCAATTAGGTCGTGCTCAAATAAACCGCCCAGTGCTAGTAGCATAAGTGAAACAGTGCAGTTACCACCTACAAAGGTTTTAACGCCTTGCTCAAGCCCTTGTTCAATGACATCTTTGTTAACAGGGTCAAGTACGATAATACTGTCGTCGCTCATACGCAGCGCAGAGGCCGCATCTATCCAATAGCCATCCCAACCCGATTCACGTAATTTGGGGTACACCGCATTGGTATAATCGCCACCCTGACAGGTAACAATAATGTCCATTTTTGCAAGTTCAGAAATATCACTAGCATCTAAAAGCGGTTTAGCTGGACCTGCTAACTCAGGGCCAAGCTGACCTGCTTGTGAGGTGGTGAAAAAGGTGGTGTCGATATGTGCAAAATCATGTTGTTGTTTCATTCGCTCTAGTAATACTGAGCCTACCATGCCGCGCCATCCGACTAATCCTACTTTTTTCATTGTTTGTTCCACTGTTTGATTCATAAAAGGAGCCTATACATTAAAAATTAAAAATTCATTGCGTGAGATTTAATTTTTACAGCCTTAAGCTAACACCACCAGCACACTAAAACTAGTCAATAAACTGTAACTTAAATATTTTTCATACACATAAAAAAGCCCTGTACAAAATACAGGGCTAATAAGTAGTTAGGCGTTGTTATAAATCCTATCCTTGGGCTTTTACTTAAAACTCGTAGCTAAAGCTGACGCTCAGTTCTCTAGGCGTTTCTTGAGAACGAATTAACACATCATTTTGTTCTACTTCAAAGTTTTGTCCCAACATATTTTTCACTTTAAGTGTTAATGTGGTATTAAACGTTGGGTAGTAACTATAAACCATGTCTAACGAGTTTAAAGGTTGTTCGTAAGCGTCATCAAAGTTGTTAACACCCGCAGCTAAAATACGGTCACCAAATACGTTATAAATAACTGAAGCTTGATGCATGCCATCATGCGAATCGTAATTCAATTGTAGGTTGGCAACATACTTTGAGTGGCCAGTCATACGTCGCTTTAGATTTGTAAGGTCGGCGCGCTGTTCTTCTGCAATTTCAACTTCTGAATCACTAACCGTTAAATTACCAGAAGTAAAAAAAGCACCTCCTAATAAATCACTATGCAACTCAGTTAACCATTCAGCTTCTATACCGTAAACATAAGCTGTATCTGCATTATCAAACTGCAGAGTAAAACGACCGTCACTTTCGGTTAATAATGCTTCGATTGGGTTATCTATATCTTTATAGAATGCGCCAACTGAGTAGTTATCACCATTGTCCATATAAAATTCGATACGTGCATCAAAGTTATCTAGGTAACTAGATTCTAAGAATGGATTACCAAGCGTTCGATAACCAGTCAACGGATCTTGGAATTGAACAGGGCTTAGCTCACGCAAGTCAGGACGAACAACCGTGCTGCCATAACCAAAACGAACTTGGTACGACTGCTGACTGTATGTCATAGATAATGAAGTAAAATACTCATCTTCCATCACACTTGCTTGTTTTATCGCATCTGCACTTAATTTATCTGCCAATAAAGCAGGATCGAATGCTGAGCGAGAAAAAGCGAGAGCAACTTGGCGGAAGTCCTCGTAACGCACACCACCACTTAAACGCCAATCTTGAGCAAAAGTGATATCAAAAGAGCCGTAATAAGCATCAATCATTTGCGCTGCTAGGTAATCATCGGCTGTAGGTTCTTGAAACAATAACTCTACATCCGTTGAATCGATCACAGCATCATTAGCAAAGAAACTACCAATTGACAGTGCTTCTTCTTCACTTTGTGCTAAATCTAAAGACTGTGTTTGGCTGAAGCGATAGTTAAAAAAGTCTGTGCGGTAATCACGCGTTTTTTCAACAAAATAGCCGCCGCCCGCGATTTCAACTTCGGCGTTATCAAAGTAAAAAACTTTGTTAACATTAACGCCCCAGTTTTCTACATCGTCTTCTAGCTCAACAAATCGATACAAATAAGGATTGCCACCTAAACTGCCATTATAAAAAGTACGTTGATATTCGCCATCGGCGTACTCATCACGCACCGTTACTTCAAGCTCGCCAGGTATACTCGTCGTCGCTGTTGAATCAGTGTATTGCCAATCTACACCAACACCTTCAAGAAAACTCCACTCTAAATTGTGCATTCCACGAAGTTGAAGTATTTCAAGTTCACGTTCCTCAAAAGAGGTTAGGTGGCTTCGCTGTAATTGCCCAGCATCAATGCTTAATGACTTTGAAGGCTCTTGATAAAGCGCAACAGAAGCTTCATCTTCAGTATCTCGTAGCATCATATAGGTGGCTGTTAAATCATGGCCGCCAATTTTATAACCTAAATTTAGAGAGCTATTTAATTTTATATTATGCTTTGTTGATACTTCTTTCTCTGTGGCAGAGTAACAAGTAAAGTCATCTTTTGAACATTCAGATTCAGATGCGTCAACAGAAGAAAGTACTGCGCTAAACTTCTCTGCATTAGACCATTCATTTTCATAAGCAACTGATGCTAAGAAACCAAAAGATCCGTCTAGGCCAAATAAGTTATCAAATCGGTCGCCATAAACAGCCTTAATGCCTGCATCAGGGTTTAAGCTTTCTTTTTCTAAGCCAAAATCTCTTGGTAGTGCTTTTGATAAACTTTTATTTAAGTCTATTGCAGCTGCTTGACCAATATCAGCCCCCTGACGTCTTGACTCCACATCTCTTATATTTCTGTATGAGATATCAGACAAGCCATTGATATAGGTATTTAGCGCCGTTTTAACGGCTCCTGGTAAGGCGCGTGTACCATCGTCTTTACCTAACCAATCATCACTGCCGCCATTGTATGTATAGCCTTCATCGTTTGTATCTTTATAGCTAGCACCAATCTCAACTTTAAATAAAGTATCACTTGGAATGCTTTTCGTCCTGATATTAACGTCACCACCACCAAAAGCCGCAGGCATATTAGGTGAATAGGCTTTTTGAACAGCTAAAGACTCAATAATACTTGATGGGAAAATATCAAGTGGTATTACATTTCTGGTCAGATCTGGGCTTGGAACAACTGCACCATTTAAACGCACGCTTGAGTAACGCTCACCTAAACCGCGTACATAAATAAACTTATCGTTAACTAAAGATAAGCCTGTAACACGGCGAAGTGCTGAAGCGGCATCGCTATCACCCGTTCTAGATATTTGCTCTGAACCCATTATATCAGCAACAAATGCCTGATTTTTACGTTCATCAATTACGGCACTAGCACTGCCTTTAAGGCGTGTACCTGTTGCAACAACTTCTTCTATCGCTTCTTCATTGATTATTTCTTGTGCCTGTTCAGCGAAAGAATTAAATGAAGAAAAAAGGGAGAGCAGAGATAACGTTATTAGATTAGTTTTAAACTGCTTTTGATGTTTCATATTTATATCCTCTAAACCTAAAATTCCCTTAAAAAAGGCGCCATAGCGCCTTATAATTAGAGCCGGTCTAGATTAATTACTAGCGCGTTGTAAAGATGCGGCTACAAAATCAGCCCATTCACTTGATTCACCTTCTTTAAGTGCACCAATATAACCTGCGTTAGTAAAGAAAGAGTCAACTTCACTCATGTCTTTCGCCGTTGTAGCTACCGCAGTACCTTGTGAATCTGTAATAGTTGCTGCAGTTGAAACACCATCAGCACCAAGCACATTTGCAAAATCAGCAAAACCAATCAGCTGATTATTTTCGCCACCAGTAAACCAGGTATTGATATCAAAGCTTGCTAACGCACCTGTTAAAGGAGTGTTTACGTCTTCAAAATTCTTACCACACGCAAATATTGAACTCACAAATGCGATATCACCGTTGTTTGCATTGGCATGCACACCGGCATCCCCTGATTTATCTTTTTCATTATATAAATCAAAACAGCCAGCACCATCTACAGATGATGAGTTTACAAACAACATATTAGCTAATTGCGCTTTACCCCATTCTTTCATTTCCATACCGGCACCAGTACGACGCCCTTCAGCACCTTGATCACCAGTAGTAACAACGGTTGCATTAGCAATAGTTGGGTTAGAAACAGTCGTTACTAAATCTTGTGCGTCTGCAGATAATGGATCTACTTTTGCGCCATCTGTTTCAAATCCATGATTTCCATATTCATTTGAACGTACAAGAATGTACTGTCCGTAACCTTTCCAACCCTCATCCCAGTCAATACCGTCATCACCAGTATCAGTAACAACAATATGTTTAAGATTAACGCTACCACCAAAGAGTTCTATACCATCATCAAAACCATTATGTACATGAACATAATCAATGGTTGTGCCTGAGCCAACAGCATTTAGTGTTAAACCATTTAGCTCATCACCTTCAACGCCAAATCCTGCATACTTAATAACAATATGCTTTAATATACCGCTACTATCTTGCGGGTCATTACCACCGTAATAAGATACAATACCTTCAGCTGAGTGATTACACATGTCTTGTGCCGCAGCAGTCGCTGTACAACGAATAGAATGGCCACGTCCATTTACCTGAACACCACCCCAATCACCAATTTGAGCGGTTGTTGAATCATCACCATCAACTTCTTTAATACTTGTGAAAATAATTGGCTTATCTACTTCACCAATTGCTTCAATATTTGCACCGCGAGCAATACGAATAAAACTCTCTGGCTTGGTAAACGCAATGGTAGCGCCTGCTTCAATAGACAATGTTGGGCCATTAACATCAATAGTAGCGCCTGTAGATGTGTCTACATCGTCACCTATAAATAAAGCACCTTCAAATACATGGGCACCGCCATCGTCTAGCGCAGGGATAACAAAAGAGCTAGTAATTTCTTTTGCATTACTTGCAAATGCTTGGCTGTATAAACAGTTTACGCCTTCTGCTTCACCTGTAAATGTAGCTCCATCTAATGTGTATGTGGCGCAACTTAATGTATCGCCACCATTATCACCACCTGGGTTAGTCACTGAATTGTCTACACTGTTATCAACTGTCGTAGGTGTAACGTTAATATCTCCACCACCACAACCAGCCAGTGTTATTGCTGTAGCCACTAAGCTGATTTTGAATAAGCCAGATAATTTCATTGTTCACTCCGTAAAAGTATTTAATTATTGTGTTAGCGCATTAAGTAATAACTTAAGTCACTTTAAGGCACGATACTCATGCATTAAGGTCACTTGAGTTATCGAATACGAAGTACAATACGGGAGTGATATGACAATGAAGTTACACTTTAATAAACATAAAATGACAATGTTAATTAATTAAAAATCAATTGGTTGCTTTAAAAGCGCGCGCAAAAAAACCACACAAACTAAATGTTAGTGTGGTTTGAGTAGTGCAATTATGAAATGGTTTTTAGTGCGTCAATTAAGAACTAATAATCGCACTATAAAAATTAAAGCAGTGCTGTTTTTAATGTTTGCGCATGCACTTTTTCGCGTTTTACATATTTGATCCATTGCTGGGCTAAACGTTGCGATTTTTTGTGCTTTTCGGCTTGTTCAAACGCAAGGATAGATGCATCAAAATTTTGTAAATTGTATTGTGCCATTCCTAAAGCAACAAACGCATTTGATTCAAAATCAAGGCCGCCTTTATCCAGTGCCATTCGTGCTGCATCAGCTGCTTCGTCATACTGCTCTGTGTTTACATACACTTCAGCCAAGCGCTGGTCGTATTTACCATGCTCTGAACGCTCTGCAGCTTTGGTAAAGTAACTAATCGACTTAGCATCTTCTTTAGCTTGTACCATGGCCTCGGCTACAAAGGCATAATTTTTAGCTGTTGGTTCAGCAATGCCCTGCTCTATTGCCTTACTCATTACACTGGCGGCTTTGTAAGCAAGCTGATTATATAAATATACCTGTGCAAGCTGTCTTAGGTCAGATTTAGAGGTTAAAAATCCTTGCTGGTAAGCCGCTTCTAAAACACTAAGCTGCTGTTTTTCTTGCCCAGTTTCACCGTACATACCGGCTAATTGCACCCAATACTCAGGTTTGTTGTATAGCTTTACCATACGCTCAAGTACGCTGACTACTTTATCCGTTTGGTTAAGTGAGTAATACATAGCACGTTGCAGTACCAGCCAGTTTTCTTTTGGTACTTTGCCTTCGCTATCACTTAAGTTAATGGCTTGGGTAATGTAACTCAGGCCTTGCTCATAGTCTTTTAATTGATAGTAGGTTTGCGCTCTTAATAAATAATATGCATCAGTTTTTGGCTTTGTATTAATGGCATCCCATTTATCTAAAAATGCGATAACCTTTTCATAGTCGCTGTTAGCCATTGCAAGCTGCGCTAAACTGAATGTCGTGCTCAAACGCAATGTTTCTGGAATGCCATCTTCTGCAATCACTTTTTCAAATGAGGCAATCGCTTTTACAAGGTCGTTTTCATTGTAATAAATAAACCCATAAAAGTTATGCATCATCGCAATTTCATAAGAGTTCATACTTGATGAGCGCGCTTGTATGCTGTCAAGCGCGTCTAAACCTGCTTTACTGTCGCCATCATCCGCAAGTTTTTGGGCGCGAGCTAATTGGCTGTATACCTTTTCACGCAGTGCGGGAACTCGTGTTGTTTTCTGCTTTTCAACAGCCTGTACTGTCGCCAAATTTACACCCGGAAGTACACTCAATGCACTTGGTGTAACAACGCTGGCACTGATTGCAACAGTGCACAACATGCTAAGCTTTAATAGCTTGGTTGTTAGTTTTAATTTCATAATTGCCTCACGTTCACTCTTTACTTACTTAATAGAATTAACCATTAATTTGGAAAGAAATTTTATTTTGCACACCGGCTACTTCAACAGCTTCGCCATTAACAACGCGCGGTTTATATTTAAACTTAAGGGCCGCATCCATCGCTGCTCTGTCAAACAATGACTCTGGCTCGGCTTTAATAACTTGTGGCTCTTTCACTGTGCCTTGCTTGGTCACTGTAAACTCAACAATGACATACCCTTCAATACCACGCGACAAAGCACGCCTTGGGTATACCGGTGCCACTTTTACTATCGGTAAATACTCACCATCACTGGTTTCTAATGCTAATCCACCCGCTAGATTTACATCAGCATCGACATTTGCAGCAAAATCAAAGTTGTTGCTAGCAGCGTTGTTATCGCTACTTTGCATTTGTGGCGATTCCATTGGCGGTGGTGGCTCTTTAGGTGTTGGTGGCTTTTGTGGTTTACGCTCCTTTTTTTGTACCGTTTCTTCTTTTTTCAAACGGACAAAATCTAATACATTCCCTTTTGCAGGCTCCGTCATGGCGCCTTCTCCGCCGGTGATCAATGCCTGCATACCTAAAAACAGCATAAAGGTCACCACACCCGCTATAATTAACGCAAGTACATAACGCATCACTCGTTACCCTTCTTGAGCCGCTATTGAAACATCAAATACACCCGCTGCACGCGAGGCATCCATCACTTTTATCAAGGTTTCTGTAGTGGCTTTTTTATCGGCCTGAATAACCACACTGCCTTGTGGATTTTCAGCTTTTAAGCGTTCAATGTTGGCTTGTACAGCACGTACATCAATTTGACGTTTATTGATCCAAATTTCGCCTTGATCTGAAATAGCCACTAATATGTTAGCGCGTTCTTTTTTTACAGCCGTTGCCGCTTCAGGGCGGTTTACATCAATACCGGCTTCTTTTACAAACGAGGCTGTAACAATAAAGAAAATAAGCATAATAAATACAACATCCAGCATAGGAGTCATGTTTATTTCTTCTGCTTCATCTTCTTGGAATAAATTACCTAATGGGGCTCTCATTTTACTTCTCCTAGAATAAGCGGTGATTATGTTCACCGCTTTTCAATAATTATTTAGTGGTCCAACACCATAGTGTCTTGCAACAATTCAACTTCACGCTTTGCTTTACGCTGTAAATAGGTTGAGGCAAACACCCCAGATAACGCACCGACCATACCTGCCATAGTGGGTATGGTTGCTTTTGACACACCCGACGCCATAGAGCGTGCGCTGCCTGTACCTGTAATAGCCATTACATCGAAGACTTCTATCATCCCTGTAACTGTGCCGAGTAAACCTAATAGTGGACACAGCGCCACCATCACATTAATCAGTGGTAAGTTTGCGTTTAATCGCATACTGGCGCGTGACACCATGGCCTGGCGTATTTGCTCTGCATTCCAGCTGTTGCGTTCACTACGAGTTTTCCACGTATTTTTAACGTCTTTTTTGTAGTGTCGATAGCCATTAAAAAAGTACATAAATCGCTCGAGTATCAATAACCACATCGCGAAAATTAACACGGCAATGACCAAGAGAACTTGGCCACCCGTGTCGAGAAAATCACGGATAGCATTGATTGAATCAATCAATAGCACCATGGTTTAAGCTCCTTTCTCGCTTCGCTCGGCAATAATACCTGCACTTTGTTCTTGTAAAATAAGCAGTAAGCCTTTTGAGCGAGTATTCAATAAGGTGTATAAAAACACCGTTGGAATGGCAACAACAAGGCCTAATACCGTAGTAACCAGGGCTTGCGAAATACCGCCTGCCATTAGTTTAGGGTCGCCAGTGCCGAATAAAGTAATTGCTTGGAAGGTATTGATCATCCCAGTTACCGTACCGAGTAAGCCCAGCAATGGCGCTACCACAGAGATAATTTTAATAAGCGTTAAATTACGGGTGATTTTTGGCATTTCGCGTAAAATGGCTTCGCTTAACTTAAGTTCAAGCGTGTCGTACGCCACATTAGGATATTGGTCTTTCACTTTCATGACGCGCCCTAGCGGGTTATCATCACGGGCTGTATCGTCTTTTAATTGACGACGGATTTTTCCACCCATCAGCAGGAGCGATACAAAACGCTCTAACGCAATTAATAACGCTAATAAGCCAACGCCTAAAATAACGTAACCAACTGCACCACCTTGATGAACTTGCTCGCTGGTATCAGGGGCTTGTACTAACAAACCTAAAATTGAACCACCCGTTGGGTCAAGCGCAAACGGCACCACACCGGTGTTTGCTTGCTGCAAATCAGCCGCAGTCGCAGTAAAGCGGCTACTTGGTTGGCGAGTAAGCTGGCTAATAGTATTGGTAGAAGGCGTATACTCTAGGTACTGACCGTCACTAATAAGGTTAAATGCACCCACACGTACCACTTCTTTTTGTACTTTATTGCCACCGTCAACAATTACATCAGTATTGAAGCGGCTTACTTTTCCTTGTTCGGTCATTTCGCGTTGTAGCTCAAACCAAACCTTTTCGATATCTTCAATAGACGCAAGCTTTGAGGTAGAACCCATTTTTTGCGCCAATTCGTCCATAAAAGTACTACGCCCAGGTAACTGAGCCGATACCACCGAGGTTGCAAACTTATTACTAGAATCTCCAGCAACTTGTTGTAGCACACCAAATAGCTCTTTTAATGAACCCATACGCTTTGATAAAGTATCGGTCAGGTTAGCCAATTTAATTTCGTTTTCTTCAAACTGCGTTTCTAAACGCTCTGACTCGCTAAGCATTTGGTTTCGTTTTGCTTGGGTGTTTTTAAGCATTTGCACTTGTTCATTTTGACGTGCTGCAAATTCTTGTTCGCGTTGTTTATTTTGTTCTGATTGCGCTGATTTACCCTGCTCTAACGTTTTTAATAAGGCATCTAAGTTCATTGGTTCAGCGGCACACATCGCACCTGAAAAACCTAAGCTGGCTGCAAACACGGCCATTTTTGTCATTTTTGTTAATAATTTCATGGTAAACCTCTTATTCTGCAGCATGAATTGGCAGTGTTAACATATCGGGGGCTAGTTGTTTGCGAGCAATGCGAAGCCCTTTATTAATTTGGCTAATGGTTGAATCAGGCAGTGCAACAAACGACTGTGTTTTTTGATCCCAACTACCTGCTTGTTTGCCATCGCGGGTAAGGTAAATGAGTTCTAAACGGCCAATGCGCAGAAAGTCGACTTCACGTTCTTTATTGTCCACATCAAGCAATGCGGTATACGCTTCAATAGTGCGTCCGTAATCAACTTCAACTTGATAAGCTTCTAAGACACGACGGAATTTTTCACTTGATGTAATATCAGCGCGTTCCATCATTGCATTTAATGATTCAAGACGCTGCTTTCGCTCTTGCTTTAAAAACGGCACGTCTAAGGCAACAAACTGTTCAAGCCCAGTGATCATACGAAGCATTAAAGGGGTTATTTGGCGCTCAATAATCGATACTTGATCCATCGATAAATTAAGCGATTCCATCTCTTCTATTTGATTATTTAACTGTTTTGTAAGCTGTGCGTTATAAACGGCTAAACCATCTATTTCTTTATTTAGAGTTTTGAATTGCTGCAAACGCCCTTGCATTGAATCTGCAATCTTGTCTATTTTTGTTTGTGATTGCGCAGCTAAATTATTAATTTCGCTGCTTTTATCAATTACCGTGTTTAAATCATTGGCGTGGACTGCTGCACTTGCGGCTACAATACCAGCTAAAAATAATGGTTTAACGCCTTTCATCGTATACACCTTTGCTCGTTAATTATCGGATTTACTAATCGCTTTAGCCTGTTTATAAAAACAATTTAAAGCGAGATAGTTTCAATGAGCGAAATTGTATAGATTAAAAATGACAAGCGTGTTGCGTAAAAAAGTCGCTTTTATGACAGCGGTAATAAATTAGCCTTATTGACCGAATTTAAAGTGCAGGGGTAATGTTTGAAGTGTAAACTTTATAAGTAAGATTGTATTTCACTTAGCGTTTGCCGCCAATCTGTGTAGTTAATAGCAATGGGGTATGCGCTATTGTTTTTTATTAATACTAACGACGGAAAACCTTGAATAGGTAAACTGCGAACATAATTGAGCTCATCATCAAAGCGACGCTTAAGTTCATTAGAATGTAAGTATTGAGAAAATAAACTAGCATCTAAACCAATTTGTTCGCTTAGTTTAATTAAAACCGCCTCATCCGATGGATTTTGCGCCTGTAAATAATACGCTTGTTGAATGGCGTCAATCATCTGTGGCTCTTTGTTAAAGCTACGAGCAATTAAAGCCGCTCTGCAGGAGGGATAAGTAGAACGGCGCGGTTGGCATTCTCGCCAAAAATTAAAATTAAACTCAGTGCCTAATTGGTTGCTAATGTTTTGCCATATGCCTTGTAGTTGCAACTGCATATCGGCACTCATTGGCTGGTCGCTATCAGCAGCTAAACCTCCGATTCTATATTCTATAGACAGAATATTTTCTAGAGCCGATTCAAGTTTTTGCCACGTAGGCTTATATCCCCAGCACCAGCTACACATAGGATCATGCACATAAATAAGCTTATTGACTGACATACTCGCCATGCGCAAATATGACTTTATTGCGCCCTTGTGATTTTGCCTGATATAAATACTCATCGGCTTGTTTTAATGCACTGTCGTAGTCATCAATATGATTAGCTTGTGCAATGCCAATGCTACAAGTTAACGATACTCGTTGTTGTTTATCAGTTAATATTACATGATGTTGCACGCATTCTCTAAAACGATTAGCCAAAATACTGGCTTCTATGGTGGTCATCTGCGGTAAAATAACCACAAACTCTTCGCCACCATAACGGGCTTTAAGGGCGGTTGCAGAAAATTGCGACTCTAATAATTTAGTAAACTCTATTAATACGGTATCGCCAAAATCATGGCCGTAGGTATCATTTAATTGTTTAAAGTTATCTAAATCAATGAGCAAAATAGACAGCGGCAAATAATGCGCTGGCCGTGAAGCAGCAAGCTTTAAAAAATGTGAAGTAATAAAACGACGGTTGGGTGCGCCTGTAAGCTGATCTGTATAGGCGTGTTGTTTTTGTTCTAAGGTGATATCTGCAATGGCAAGGTGGCTTCTATGACGAAAATACTCACCGATAAAAGAAAACACCAGCACTAATGAAAATGCAGCAACAAAACGGGTCTTTTCTACCTCACCATACATAACCTGCCCCATATCGGGGCCATATAACATAACAATACAGCTCAATAACATGGCACTACTTAACCATGCGCCAAGTTTAACACCCAGTATGGCAAATACAGCTACAGGATAAAACATTAGCCAATATAACGCGGTGTTTTCTTTACCGCCGGTGGATACTAAAGCTAAGCACATCACAAATACAATCATCAAGGTAATTAATGCGATAGCATTAAGCTGTTTAGTTTTTATAAAATAAACAATGCATCCTACAATAGTTAAATTAACTGACACTAAAGCGGCAGTTAATATGGGCTCATAAATGCGATGGTTTGTAATCACTAAATAGGTAATTAACACCAAGGCAATCGTTATCATGGTAAATAACGAAAACGCTTGGCGTTGTCTATCAAAGCTATAAACACTGTCAATATTGATTAAACTGAGCCAGTTTGGTTTATTTATTTTTGTTTTACTGCTCATACTTTGAATTTTTTAACCATGCGCTCTAAGTCACTGAATTGATGTTTGAGCTTAGTGCACTCTTCTAAAGTGAGGTTAAGGTTAGATTGACCTTGAATCGATAGGTCGCTAATAACATGGATATCTGAATGTAATGATTTAACAACTTGATTTTGCTCATCAGTAGCATTAGCCACACTATGATTAGCGTCGGTTATTTGCTTTATCGCACTAATTATTTGTTTCATTACATCGCCAACTGCATCAGCTTGCTGAACACTTTTTTCACTTTCTTCTAAACTGGTTTTCATCAGCTCAACGGCAGAGCTTGAGCCTTTTTGTAGTTCAATTACCGTATTTTCAATTTCTTGCGTTGATTGCTGAGTACGTTGTGCTAATTGCCTGACTTCATCAGCAACAACGGCAAACCCTCTTCCCGCTTCACCTGCACGTGCCGCTTCTATTGCCGCATTTAAAGCAAGCAAGTTAGTTTGTTCACTCACGCCTTTGATTACCGCAAGTACATTACCGATATTAGCAGTATGTGAATCTAAACTATTAATTGTTTCTTGTGCTTGCTCTATATTTTGCGAAAGTTGATGAATGCTCGAAACGTTATTCGTTAGTGTTTGCTGATTTTTAGCGCAATATTGATCAGCATCTTTAGCAAGTGTTGAGGCATTACTTGCACTAGTTGAAATTTCTGTTGCAGTGGCTGAAAACTGGTTAATTGCAGATGCCACACTGTTGGTACGTTCACTTTGGTCGTCATACATAGTTAATGTTGAATCTGTTTGGGTAACCAGTTTAGCAACCGCGGTTTCTAGCAACTGTGTTGAAGACTTAACTTGAACAATTGAATTTTGAATTTTTTCTATAAAAATATTAAATGAATTACTTAACTGACCAAACTCGTCATCGTTCTCAACACTGAGTCGACAAGTTAAATCGCCTTCACCTTGTGCTATATCTCTAATAGCATCATTAAGACGATACATAGGTCGCATTAAATAACGCAGTAAAAACTCCAGTGATGCAACAATCACTAAAATACCAATAATTAAAAAGACAATTGCCTTTTGACCAAACGAAGAGACACTTGAATACGCTTTATCTTTATTGACTACTACACCCAGATACCAATCAACATTTTCAATACCACGAATCTTAGTAAAGGATACCAGCGAGGTTTCACCCGCTACTTGATACTCTGTAAATTCTCTTGCTAACGGTGCATTTTTACCAATCAAATCTGCGACTTTTTTTGAATTTAATTTACTATCAGGGTGACTTAATATTTGCCCTTTATTATCAAGTAAGAAGCCATAACCGAGTCCCAAGAAATCAATATCGCCAATAATTTCAGCGATGGTTTGCATATCAATATCTGCTCCCGCTACCCCTTTAAATTGACCATTACTATTAATAGGCGCAACGGCTGAAATTGTCAGTTCGTTGGTGGTCACATCAATATAAGGGGTTGTAAAAGCCGTTGTTGTTTTATTTTCTACTAATTTATACCAAGGGCGACTTGTAGCATCAAAATCGCTGGGGAGCACAACACTTTGATCATTTAAAATAAATGTCCCCGATGATTTACCTATGTAGGTATTTTTAAAATCCCCGGCAAGCTCAGCGGTATTTAATTGCGAAAGCGTTAAAGACTTCGTATCGTTATCTTGATATGTTTTTGCGATAGAGATCACAATCGCCAATTTATTATTGAGCCAACTTGCAATGTTTTTAGAAACCGATTCTGAGTTTTGCTCTAGCACCAGCGACAACTGCTCTTGAGTTTGATGACGCATTGAAAAATAGTTATTTATAGTGAAAACACCTAACACTAAAACTAACACTAATGACGCAGCGATGGTGATTTTGGAGGTGAATTTTAGCGAGCTAAACATAAGTACCTTAAGAATTAATCATTATTACCACTGCCTTTTTAACAAATTTTTAACTGAAAGTCTTAGCAAATATTGTTCAGGCGAGGTTAATAATTAAAAATAATAATAAATAATGAGATTTAAAAACCAAAAAGAACGGTATTTGGTTAAATCTTAAACTTATGACAAGTTGTAATTTAAGCTATATAAGCTTAGCTTTGTTGCTGGCATTGACTAATTATGGGTAACTGTCGCAGAACCTTCATCTGTGGATCGATAACGATAATGTCGCTTTTTTTGGCATTGATAGTGATCAGTCCATCCACTGGAGTGTGAGTTGTCAACTTCCCGTTTATAGAAATAGGAACAGGCATTTTAAACGCTGTGCCATCTTTTTCGCTGTTACTCCAGCTTAAATAAATGACTGTGTTGGTTCGCTCCATTGTTAAGGTTGGTAACGCGGCTTGCTTTAAATACACATCAAATAACCACGTATAATCATCGCCCGTGATCCGGTTAACAATATTAATAAACTCTTGGCTACTGCGATAACGCGACTCGATTGGGTAACTCAAATTAGCTGTTTGCGTTTGACCATATACTAACTCTCGGGCAGCTTGCCAAAATAACTCGTCTCCAATTAGCCATCGCAGAGTGTGAAGCGTCCAACCACCTTTACCATAAATATCTGCATTAAACGCTTCTTTAGAAGTAACTTTCCCTTGTTTAACAATAGGATGGCAATTTTTTAATCCTAAATACGCGGTGTACATAGCATGGTTATAAGCAGCTTCACCAAATTTAAATAAGCTGTAAGCGGGTTGCATATAGAAACCAAAGCCTTCGTGTAACCACGCATCGTTGAGTTTTTCATGGGTCATTAAATTGCCAAACCATTCATGAGCCAACTCGTGCTGAATAAGCCAGTCATAGCCACTTGGATCGCGGGTATACCCTTTACCATAAGCGTTAATGGTTTGATGTTCCATACCCAGATGCGGTGTTTCTACAAAGCCTAATTTTTGCATTCCCCAAGGGTAAGGCCCTAATACAGATTCAAAAAATGCGAGCTGTTGATATACATCATCATTGAGTAGCATAGTGGCTTTGTGGCTGTTTTCAGGTAATGCCCAGAATTCAACAGGTACCTGCGTGCCGTTAATACTTTTATATTGCTGTTGAATACGTTCGAAGGGACCAATATTTAGCGCAATATTGTAATCACTGGCAGGCTCAGATAAAAACCAATCAAATTCAGTTGTATTATTTTTTAATGGCATAATTTTTTTAAGTACACCATTACTAGCAACACTTAACCCCGTAGGTACTGTCACACGAATACGCATACTGTCGGCTTTATCACTGAAGTGATCTTTACAAGGCCAAAATAAATCACAGCCCTCGCCTTGTACTGCCGTTGCTATCCAAGGCTGACCTTGTGCCGTATGGCTAAATACAAAGCCACCACTCCACGGAGGATTAGTAGCTTCATGAGGGTGTCCTGAATAGCTAATGGCAACCTCGACAACTTCACCTGGGTATTTAGTTTCATACAGATCAATAATGATAATGCCCTGCTGGTGACTAAAATTGACTGGTTGCTTTGCAACAGTGACATTTTCAATAGAGAAACGATTATCGAGCTTGAGTTCGACTTGCTGCGTTTTTTTCAGCACGCGAAACATGGTTTTACCTATGCCAGAAATTTTTTTCTTACTGGGCAGGACAACTAGCTGCAAATCGTAAAAAATGACATCAGTGGTTTGGGCTATCGTGGATAACGACTCACCAGTACTTGCTACTTGAGGATCTAAAGCTGCAGGCTTTGAATAACAGCCTGTTAGCGGAATGCTTAGTAACATTAGCCAACAACAGCAAAACAAGTAACGTACCCTATGCATAAAATGTAAAACCTTGTAGTTATTATTTTTTCATTATAATTACATATTTTTACACTTATAGAGTTAAAAAAAGACGAACTGCTTATTTTTTAAGTTGATTAGTTACTTTTATTTACATTTAACTAGGATCTGTTGATGCTTTGCGGATTAATATTTTTTTAAACTGGGGGCGATTTAATCGTGGTGCGAGGTTGGTAAATTAGTGGTGGGCTCGATAACTGCTCCTGCGCTATTCCATTAGCTTACATCCATTTAAGAATAAGTAAAACCGAGCAAAGCTACCACGTCCTGTTCACGCTTATAATGTGTATATTAAGGTTGTTTTTTCCATTTCATTTTATTATTAGTATCGCGTGAGGAAATAATGGTTTCATCGCTGCTTTGAATTCCGCCCAATTTCGCGAGTCGGTCATAAAGAACAACATTACAAGTTGCCGCTAGATTCATACAACCTATAGTTGGGATATACACAACTTCGTCGCACCATTTTAAAACGTCTTTAGGCACAGAGCCGTCTTCTGGACCAAACACATAAAATGCGTTCTCAGGATGAGTAAACTCGGGTAAAGGAGTGGCACCTTCAATTAGCTCTATTACCACTACTTTTGCGTCTTGTGGCTTAACTGATGCTAAATTGTCGGTGGCGGTTAATGGAATACGTTGCACCACATTTTTAGTATCAGTATGAAATTTTTGTGCATTTAAATAACGGTTGCCGGTAAAAAACACCTGCTTGGCGTCATAACAACCTGCTGCGCGTAATACACCACCCACATTGGTTGGGCTTTTAGGGTTTATTAAACCAATACTTGCTTGTAACTTACTCACTAGTTGCAATCCTTGGTTGGCCACTCGGCAATATACAAGTCAAAATCTTCCAGTTTTACATCACAATCTTTTACTGTTTTATCTTTGACTGAAATATTTAGCTCATGCATTTTAGTTTTATCGCCGTTATTAAGTAACGGATGCCACGTTGCTAAACCGCGCCCTTCATGAAGTCGGCGGTAGCTACAGCTTTGGGGCATGAAAAAGATGTCTTTTAGGTTTTCTTTAGTGAGCTTAACGCACGAAGGGACTAAGGTTTGGCGGTTTTCGTATTCACTACAGCCACAGGTATTGTTATCAAGGTATTGGCAAACAATATTAGTGAATATAAGTTGCTCGCCTTCTCTTAGCTGATCGGTAGCAGTAAAGTCATCTTCGTCTTCACTGTCAATAAAGGTGTTTAAACAACACTTTCCACATCCATCACAAATGGCTTCCCATTCTTGTTGGTTCATTTCATTCAGGCTTTTGCTAAGCCAAAATTGGGTATTTGCTAATTGTTGATCAAACATGGTGTTCTCGCCCCTTTTAAGAGCGCGCATTCTAACGTATTGCAGCAAAGCGCGCAAAGCCAATCCCTAATATCTGCATGGCTTCGCGCGATTTTATTACTGCAGAGATTTAACCCAACGTTTAATTTTTTTCTCCAGAATAGGCATAGGTAATGCACCATCAATCAATATTTGCGTATGAAACGCTTTAATATCAAATTGCTCACCTAATTGCTGGTGGGCGTAATCTCTGAGCTCTTTAATTTTAAACTCGCCCAATTTGTACGATAATGCTTGCCCAGGCCATGCGATATAGCGCTCAACTTCAGCGATAACATCACTTTTTGCCATTGAAGAATTTGCTAGCATGTAATCAATGCCTTGTTGACGTGTCCAACCTTTGGCATGAAAACCTGTATCAAGCACTAATCGCATCGCTCTTAGCTGCTCATCGCTAAGACGCCCGTACCACATATACGGGTCAGTAAATAAGCCCAGTTCTTTGCCTAGGCTTTCTGCGTATAAAGCCCAGCCCTCGGCAAATACCGTGTAGCCGCCAAATTTACGAAAATCAGGTAAGCTTTGCACCTCTTGTTGCAGCGCAATTTGAAAGTGATGCCCCGGAGCGGCTTCATGAATAGACAGCGTTTCGAGTAAGAACTTAGGCTGTGCTTTTAAGTTGTATGTATTGATATAAAATATACCTGGGCGCGAACCATCAGGAGCAGGCCCTGCATACGAGGCTCCTGCAGCCGATTGGGCACGATAGGCTTCAACCGCTTTAACAACATAAGGAGCCTTAGGCTCAATATTAAATAACTTTGGTAAGCGAGCGTCTATTTTTACTTTAATTTGTTCATAGGCGGCAATTAACTCATCGGCTGTTTTATAATAAAACTCATCTGAGTCACGTAAGTGGTTAAAAAAGGCTGATAATTCTCCTTCAAATCCTACGGTGTCTTTAACCGTTTTCATCTCACTTAAGATTCTTGCCACTTCACTTAAACCAATCTCATGAATTTCATCCGCTGATAAACTTAATGTAGTATTTTTCTTTATTTGGTAGTCGTACCACGCTTTACCATTGGGTAAATCAGCATAACCAACAGAATCGCGGGCATAAGGAATATAATCGTTAAGTAAGAAATCGCTCATTCGCTGATATGCAGGTACTAATTTATCTAAAATCAATGTTGTATACTGCGATCTTAACTGCTGCTTTTCATCAGCTGAAAAAGAATTGGGCATGGCTTTAATGGGCGAATAAAAGAGAGAATCTTTTGCGCTTGTAACAACATGCGCTTTAAATTGCGGGAGTAATTTTTTTGCTAATGGCATAGGCAGTACCACATCGTTTTTAACGCCTTGCGCCATTGATTGTTCAACACTTGCAAGCCATTTAACGAAACCATCTGCACGCTTGATAAATTTTTGGTAGTCGGCAACAGTATTAAAAGGCTGAGCACTTTGTCCTGAACCAAATCCAGCGAAGGTATTATGCGCACCTGACATTTGATTTATCGGTAACAAATAATTTTTATATTGCATCCCCTCAAGCTTGAGGGCTAAATCACGGGATAATACTTCAAAATTCAGTAGCGCTTGACCGGTCAGTTGTGATTCATCAATCAGCGTTAAGCGTTGTTGATATTTTTTGTAAAATGCGGCTTTTTTATCGCGATTAAACTGCGATATTTCAGGCAAAAATTGATCATCAAATTCATGGCGGCCATTGTAAGTAGCGCTTAATGGATTAAAAGCTAATGATTCATCGTAGTACTGAGCAACGAGCACATCTAATTGCTGCTCGGCTGATAATTCGCTTATGACAGGTGCGACTGACTGATTTGTGTTTAATTGTGAGCTGGTGCTCATACAACCACTTAAGGCAAACATAACGCTACTGGCAACCAGTGCTATTTTAATAACTTTCATAAAGATCCTTGTTAGTTTTTACCCGCCAATTATGCGGTTTTAAATAGCTTAAATAAAGCAATTATGGTCAATGCTATTCGTCGCTATATTATTTACTCAATAGCGCATGGTTGCTACATTCAAGTGAATGAAAATAATTATAATGACTTAAACATGAAAAAACATTTACTAACTGCATCAATCGCATTTCTGAGTTTAACCAGCGCAAATACACTAGCCACAACCTATATATCGGCCAAAGCTTTGCTAGATGTTGAAACAGGCGAACTTAAAGCTAATCCGTTGATTGCCATAGATAACGGTGTTATTAGCCAAATCCAATTTAATAAAAAGCCCAAGCTTAGCAGTAATGATGAACTGATAAATCTACAAACGCTTACCCTGTTGCCAGGGTTAATGGACATGCACGTACATTTAACCAGCGATCCAACCGTGTCTCGAAGTGAACGTTTAGGGCAATCTGTTCCGAGAATGGCCATTAAAGCCAGCTATTTTGCTAAGCAAACCTTAGAAGCTGGATTTACTACAGTAAGGAACTTAGGTGCTGAGGGCTACAGTGTTATTGCGGTGCGAGACGGTGTGAATGCAGGTGATATTATCGGCCCACGCATTTGGGCTGCAGGGCCTTCTTTGAGCATTACTGGTGGGCACTGCGATAATAATCGCTTACCTCCAGAGATGAAATATACTGCGGCCGGCGTTGCTGATGGCCCATGGGCAGTGCGTATTAAAGTGCGTGAAAATATAAAATATGGCGCTAATGCAATCAAACTATGCGCCACAGGCGGTGTATTCTCTAAAGGAACAAAAGTCGGCATACAGCAATACGCCTTTGAAGAAATGAAAGCCATTGTTGATGAAGCGCACATGCGTGAATTACCTGTTGCCGCTCACGCACATGGAACTAACGGTATTAAAACGGCAATTAAAGCCGGTGTAGATAGTGTTGAGCACGCTAGCTTTTTAGACGATGAAGCAATCGCGCTTGCAAAAGAGCATGGAACTTGGCTGTCTATGGATATTTATAATACCGAATATACGCTAAGCTTTGGTGAACAAAATGGCGTGGATGAAGAAAATCTAAATAAGGAACGTCTGGTATCAAAAAAACAACGCGATAGTTTTAAACGCGCGGTTGAAGCGGGTGTAAACATGGTGTTTGGAACCGACGCAGCTATTTACCCGCATGGTGATAACGCTAAGCAGTTCTCGCGAATGGTTGAATTTGGTATGAGTGAATTACAAGCTATTCAAGCCGCGACCATTAATAGTGCTAAATTATTAAAAGCTGATAAACAACTAGGGCAAATTAAAACTGGTTTTGCAGCTGATATTATAGCGGTAAACACTAACCCATTAAAAAACATTTCTACACTAGAGCAGATCCCATTCGTTATGAAAGCGGGTGTGGTTTACAAACAGTAAATCCAAAACGCCTCTATAAGGTTGCGCTGCGCTCAACCTTAACAGTTTTTTAGCAAATTTAGCTAAGCTGCTTGTTTAGCCATCAATATTTTATTCAAAAGATCTTTCCGCTAAACCAATTATCTACTGTAATACTCCATTGAAATTTTCAAATATGATTACTTTTAAATCACATTGAATAACAATCAAGCAAACGTACCTATTAAAGTAAAAAAAATTGAACTTTTTATTTAATTTTAAAATGATAACCATTATCATTCTCGAAAATTAACAAATGCGAATGGTTATCAGTTTATGAAAAGATTTCAATACTCTCTCCTCACTATGGCGTGCTTAAACGCAAGTTTAGCAATGGCTAACGAGTCACAAGTTAATTCAGATATTGAACGAATTAGCGTTTACGAGCAACAAAACCGAGTGGTGATGAATTCAGGTTTAGCAACTAAATCAGACATGTCGCTAATGGAAACTCCTGCACCGGTGGTTATTGTTGATAAAGCACTGATTGAGTCACAAGGTATTGATAGTCTTCAGGATGTGATCCGTAATGTGAGTGGCCTAACTCAAGCGGGTAATAACTATGGCATTGGTGACAACTTAGTTATTCGTGGCTTGGGCGCTAATTACACTTACGATGGCATGTATGGCGGCGCAGGGTTAGGCAATACATTTAACCCTACTCGTTCTTTAACCAATGTTGAATCAATTGAAGTATTAAAAGGCCCTGCAACGGGCTTGTATGGTATGGGTAGTGCCGGTGGTGTGATCAACCTGATTGAAAAAAAACCACAGTTTAACGAGCAACATACCCTAGAAATGGATATTGGCCAGTGGGATAGTTATTCGCTTGCACTTGATAGCACCAATGCAATAACCGACGATTTAGCTTATCGGGTTATGGCCAAAACCGCCTCTAGCGATGGCTTTCGTGATTTAAAAGATCAGCGCGATGAAATTTACTCGTCTTTAAAATATGTGCTTAATGACCAGCAATCTTTTGTATTGTCTGGGGCATATATTAAAGATGCTATTGCAGTGGATTCTATTGGCCACCCTATTCGTATTTTTAACAGTAAATCGGTTAACGGTTTAACTGCAGGAGAAGTATCAGGCGCCGATTTAGTTAATGACCCTACAGCAAGTGGCTTACAATTGAGTGAAGCACAACGAAATGAACTCGCTAACTCTTTGGCAAGCAATGATGGTTTAACACCCTTTAACTTTGGTACCAATGGCATAATATCACCGATGGCAAAGGATAACGAAGGTGAAGAGCTGCGTTTTAAATTAGCGCACAATTACTACATTAGTGATGATTTATTTTTAAATCAACAGCTACAGTACCGTAATTACACCTCTAGCTTTGCTCGCCAAACAGGTGCTTATAATTATGTGTATTGGAACCGACGTGGTGTAATTAACCAAGATCCACGCGCACCGTTAGTTGTTGATAATGTATTACACCCTTTCGCAGCTAGACGCCAAGAATATCGCCAAGTAGAAGCAGATGAGAAATCATGGCAATACTTTTTAGATTTACGTTATGACTTTATGCTCGGCAATATAGAAAACGAATTACTGGTTAATGCCAACTACGAAGACCGAGATATTCGTTTTAAACAATACTCCATTTATGATGCCGATAAGGTCATTAAAAACAAAGCCGGAGAAGTTATTTACCAAGGTGCACTACCGTATATTTTTGATATACGCCAGCCAAATTGGCCTGCGGATGAATTTGCTGATTATGATCCGCTTAAAACCAGTGATTACAATAAAAAAGTACAAGCATGGGGCGTAGGCCTTCAACATGTTGCTTACATTAACGATAAGATCACTACTCGTATTGGTGTTGCTCATAATCGTATTAAACAAAGTTACGAGCACTTTGGTGTTGACCCTCGTTATAGTCAAAGCCGCGCAAATCCAACGCCAGAAGCAAATACCTCAGACAGTGGTTTAACGTATAACCTAGGTGCTACTTATCAAGTAACCGCTGATATGGCTTTGTTTTTAAATCACTCTAAAGGGCGCACAGCTTACAGTGTTCTTGGCTCTGTTGCCGGTAATGAAGCCGATAGAGACGATTCCGAATCTGTGAGTAACGATTTAGGATTTCGTTTTAAAGCATTTGATGACCAATTACTGGCATCAATTGTGGTATTTGAAAGTGCGCGTACTAATTTAGAATATGCCAACCCTCTTTATGAAGCCGGCGTGTCAGCACCTAATGTAGTAGAGAGCTTCTTTGATGGTGAAGAACAAACAAAAGGTGTAGAGATTGATTTAAATGCCTATTTGAACGATCAATGGAAAGTTAATATCAACGGTGTTTATCAAGACGCCCGCGATAAAACCAACCCAAATCGTGACAGCTATAATACTCGTCAAAAAGGGGTGCCTTATGTAACAGCTAGTTCATGGGTTACTTACTCAGCAGCGCTGCTTGAATTACCGCACGCAGTTGATTTAAGCGCAGGTTTAACATTTGTTGATAAGCGTAGTACTAACTCAAGTTCATTTGGTATTGATAATGGCTACGTACCAGCTTATACCGTATATGATGCTGCGGTTAGCTATAAAGCAGACAACTGGCAGATGCAATTAAACATTAATAACCTGTTTAATAAAAAATACTATTCTAAAGCCATGTTTTTAGGCGGAATGCCAGGTGAAGAACGTAATGCAAAGCTAAGCTTTAGTTACACACTTTAATAGTTTAATAATTTTAAAAGCACGGAGTTTCAATTGAAATACCGTGCTTTTTCATGTAAAAACTTAATATTAAATCGTAACAACTATGCGGCCGTTTATTTCGCCTTTAAGCATGTCATCAAAAATTTCATTAATATCTTCAAGTTTTTTCTCTTCAATGATAGCTTTTACTTTGCCTTGCGCAGCAAATTCAAGACATTCTTGCAGGTCTTTGCGCGTACCTACAATAGAGCCAACCACTGAAACACCATTTAATACGGTGTCAAAAATTGGCAATGGCATGTCTTCAGGCGGTAATCCAACCAATACACATTTCCCCCCTCGGCGAACACTTTTATAAGCTTGTTCAAAACCTGGTTTTGATACTGCCGTACAAACAACAGCATGCGCGCCACCTACTTGCTCAAAAATGGCCTCACTGGGCACCACTTCTTTAAAATCAAGCGTAATATCAGCACCCAACTCTTTAGCTAGCGCCATTTTCTCTTTACCAGTATCTACCGCAATAACATTAAAGCCCATTGCTTTTGCATATTGCACTGCTAAGTGCCCTAAACCACCCACACCGACAATAGCAACCCATTGACCTGGTTTAGCGCCAGACACTTTTAAAGCTTTATACGTTGTTACGCCCGCACAAAATAAGGGGGCAGCTTCAGCAAAACCTAAACCTTCCGGTATTTTGATGATGTAGTCACCATGAGCTAAACAGTATTCTGCATACCCACCGTCAATAGAGTAACCCGTATTATGTTGCGATAAACAAAGGGTTTCGCGTCCATCTAAACAAAACTCACAATGGCCACATGCACTGTATAGCCATGGTACGCCTACTCTATCGCCCACTTCTAAGTGCTTAATATTACTTCCTAGTTTTTCTATTACACCAACACCTTCGTGTCCAGGTACTAATGGCATTTTTGGTTTTACCGGCCAATCACCATGACATGCGTGTAAATCAGTGTGGCACACACCACAAGCGGCTATTTTTACTAGGACATCGTTAGGGCCTACTTCTGGAATCGGTAAATCGGTGATCGCTAACTTGCCTTTATATTCTGTATTTATTGCTGCTTTCATAGTCATTCCATCGTTTATAAAAAGTTTATGCTATTTAACAAGGGTGTTAAACGGCAAGATTATGTTGCATACCCGCAACATACCTCACTATAAATGCTTAAATATTAATCTATATCAATCATTAGTCGTAAAACGTGGTTTTTTATCCCAGCTTAAGTCTTGCCATACTTAACCAGCGTGCTAGCATAGATTTCATTTATTTTTGAAACTTGTAACAATGACATTATCAGAAAAAAACTTTGCCTTTGTAATGCATTGTGGTGAGATGGGCAGCCGCTGGGGATTTAATCGCACCATTGGACAAATGTGTGGTTTATTGATTATTACTAAAGATCCAATGACGGCAAATCAAATCGCTGATGCGCTAAGTATCTCTCGCGGAAACGTGAGTATGGGGATCAAAGAATTACAATCTTGGCAGCTGATCAAAGTAATGCATATCCCAGGAGATAGAAAAGAGTACTATGCCCCTGCAGGCGATATTTGGGATATGGCAAATCGCGTATTCGAAGAGCGCAAAAAACGTGAAGTTGAGCCTACACTGAGCTTACTCCGAGATAACTTACTAGACGAAGCAAGTAACGACGATGAAATTTATGCTCAAAAACAAATGGGCGAAATCCATAACTTACTTGAAACAGTAACTAAATGGTCCTCAGAATTACAACGTTTAACTCCTGAGCAGCTTAATAAGCTAATGAAACTAGGTTCAGGGATTGGCAAAGTCATTGACCTAAAAGATAAAATATTTAAAAAAGAAATTTAGTCGATATACCACTCACAAAAAAGCCGCAATTTGCGGCTTTTTTTAGTTATTTGCTTTAGCTTAAATCTTTGGGTAAGCAATTCTATCTGACAAATAGCCCACGCTAGTTGCAAAGTAATATGACCGATTCCAGTGCATAAATACCTTGTAGTTGTCGTATGCTAAATACATGCGCCCATTTACATCATCAGGCATCACTAGTGCAGCATCCACAGCAACATTTGGTAAATCGCTGCCATCAGCACGACGAACCCCTAATGCTTGCCAGTCAGCGAGTGAGCGCTCTGAATTGTTCCAATATTCAAGCCATTGCTTACGTGTTTTAGTACCGCGCTTTAAAATATACTGCTGATCAAAATTAGCAGGTAATTGAACTTGGCGACCCCAGGTTAAGTTGTCATTCCAGCCCTCTTGCTTTAAGTAATTAGCAATAGAGGCAAACGCGTCTTCCTTAGTTGTCCAAATATCTTTGCGGCCATCATTGTTGTAATCTACAGCATAGGCATTAAATGAGGTTGGCATAAATTGAGTTTGCCCCATTGCACCTGCCCATGAGCCTTTAAATTTATCAAGCGTAATATGACCCGACTTTAATATATCCAGTGCAGCCCATAATTGGCGTTTGTATAGTGCTTCACGGCGTCCATCAAATGCTAGTGTTACCAACGATGAAATCACGTTGTGGCCACCTTGAATGGCACCAAAATTACTCTCTAAGCCCCAAATAGCCACGATAAAGCGTGCTTGAACACCAAAGTCTTTTGCGACCTTCTCTAAAACTTCTTGGTTTTCTTTATATAATTTACGCGCACGATCAATTTTCCATTGAGGCACACGTTTTGGTAAATATGTTTCCAGTGTTTCTTTTACTTCAGGCTGATTTTTATCTGCAGAAATCACTTTTTCTTTATAAGATGCAGTGGCAAATGCTTGCTCAATTAACTGAGTATCGTAGCCTTTAGCTATTGCCTCTTGCTTTAAATTAGTAAGGTATTGTTGAAACTCAGCTTGGGTTTTTGCCATCACCGATGAGCTTAAACATACACCACACAATACAACTGCTAATTTTTTAATCACTATCTACTCCATTTTGTTTTCTTAATTGACTCAGCAAGTTTTCCTCTGGTGGCGGAATTTGTAAATAATAGCCTTGGTCGCTAAGCGACTGTTTTAAAGTGTCTAAATCCGCTACGCCTAATTGAGTTCGCTTAGCTAAGTTAATGATCATCACGTACTGAGGTTGACCAAACATGGCCATTAAAGGTTCCGGAACTTTACTAAAATCGTCTCTTTTTTCAATAAATAAGAAAGTATCTGCTTTTTTCTTACTTTTATATACCGCAGTTAGCATTATGGCCCTATAAAATCTTGCTTAACAGTGCTACACACTATAACATGGCAATAATAATAAGTTATAAAAATTAGTGTGGAAACTTTAATAAAAGCCTTGTTCAGCCTAGGTTTATATAATGTTACATGCTAACTAGACAATCCAGTTGAGCATCTATGTCGGACCAAATTTTTGAGCTAAAAGGCAACCTTTTTACGTTATCAGTTTTACATCTTTATAGTACTGATATTAACCTTTTAGCAGAACAACTGTATGTAAAAATAGCCCAAGCCCCAAAGTTCTTTGAGGGTGCCCCCATTGTCGTTAATTTAATTGAAGTAAAAAACAGCACAATCGACTTTGTTCATTTAAAATCACTTATTGAACGCATGAGCTTTAATGCGGTGGGTGTATGTAATGGTTCGGATGAGCAACACAAACAAGCAAAAGCTGCAGGGTTATCTGTTTTAAACTATTCACAAGACGTTAAGAGTGAACCCGCAAGAGTAGAGCCTAATACGTCAGTGGTTGAAAAAACCGTGTATTTACCAGCACAAATTATTAATGGTGCAGTACGCTCAGGCCAACAAGTTTACGCCAAAGACCGTGATTTAGTGGTGTTAGGTGCAGTAAGCCATGGTGCAGAAGTGATTGCCGATGGTAATGTACACATTTATGGAACTCTACGCGGCCGTGCTATTGCCGGTGCAAAAGGGCTAGAAAACGCATATATATTTTGTAATAAATTAGAAGCAGAACTCGTTTCAATCAATGGTAATTACTGGATCAGTGACTCACTGCAAGGTGAACACTGGGGTAACGCAGTTCAAATACAACAAAAAAATGAATCTTTAGAAATTTCAGCTTTGGTTAAAGGATAAATCTCATGGCAAAAATAATTGTCGTTACCTCGGGTAAAGGGGGTGTTGGTAAAACAACATCAAGCGCAGCAATTGGTACAGGCTTAGCACTAAAAGGCTACAAAACTGTTATCATCGATTTTGATATCGGCTTACGTAATTTAGACCTAATTATGGGTTGTGAACGTCGCGTAGTGTATGACTTCGTTAATGTAATCAATGGCGAAGCCAACCTTAACCAAGCACTCATAAAAGATAAACGTGTAGAGAAGTTATTTTTACTTCCTGCATCACAAACACGCGATAAAGATGCACTCACACGCGAAGGTGTTGAACGTGTACTTAATGAGTTAAAAGAAGACTTTGACTACATAGTCTGTGATTCTCCGGCAGGTATTGAAGCCGGTGCAATGATGGCAATGTACTTTGCTGATGAAGCAATTGTAACCACTAATCCAGAGGTTTCATCAGTACGAGATTCTGATCGTATACTTGGAATTTTACACAGTAAATCTAAACGCGCCGAAGAAGGTTTAGAAAACATTAAAGAGCATTTGCTAATAACACGCTATAATCCAGATCGTGTAACAAAAGGTGAAATGCTATCTGTTGAAGATATCCAGGACATTTTAGCCATCGACTTACTAGGTGTCATACCTGAATCTCAAGCAGTACTTAGTGCATCTAACTCAGGACAACCCGTTATCCTTGATAGCGAATCTGACGCAGGCCAAGCTTATGCCGATGCGATCAGTCGTTTATTAGGTGAAACGGTTGAATTTAGATTTTTAGATGTTGAGAAAAAGGGTTTATTCAAACGGATATTTGGAGGTTAATGTGTCTTTACTTGACTACTTCCGCTCAGAAAAGAAAAACAGTGCGTCATTAGCAAAAGAGCGATTGCAGATCATTGTCGCGCACGAACGTTCTCAGCGTGGTACACCTGATTACTTGCCGCAATTAAAGCAAGATATATTAGATGTCATTCGTAAGTACGTAAATGTAGGCGCCGATGCGGTTCAAGTTCAGTTTGATCAAAATGAAGACGATTTAGCCGTACTCGAGCTCAATGTCACATTACCTGACGAAGAAAAGAAATAACAAACAAGGGCGCTAAGCGCCCTTTTTATTTGTTTATCACTCGCCTTTATGACTTTAATTATCCCACTCTTTTAGAGCATCTTTAACAAAGTCATAGCGCCATGAACTGAGTAAATCTGGCTTTATGTGATTTAATTTTTGCTCATCTGTTAGCTTCCAATTCCAACTAATTAGCTGATTAATTTGCTTTTTAGATGCCATGACGTCTTCTGGTATATTGTGCTCTTTAGCAACTTTCGTAATTTTTTGTTTGATTTCTTTCGCTACTTTTTTATACGTAGGAAAATCAATGAGACGTTTGAGTACTTGTGGGTGCTGTTCAGGTGGAACCGTTTTAGCCTGCTCAATGCACTTTAAAATTTCAACCCCTGAACGATTCACTTCAATAGGCTCAACACCCGGAATTTGTCTTAGCGCGTTTAAGCTCGACGGGCCTCGTTTAGCGATTTCAGTCATGTTGTGCTCTTTAAGAACAAAATTAAGCGCTAGATTTTTTCGAATTGCTTTATTTCTTCGCCACACAGCTAACTCTTTAAGTACCGCTAATTCATGCGGCTTAAGCTGCCATGCATTTTTAATCTCTTTATAAAGTAACTCATCTGGTGTTTGAAAAGCACGCTTGTTTGCCACCAATTCACTTTCGTTAATAACAATGTCGAATAAATCGGCCGCTTTAATGCTGTCTATAATTAACTCAAAACAAGGCAGTAAGTGAAACGTATCGGCCGCAGCGTATTCAAGTTGTTTTTGAGTGAGAGGACGTTGTAACCAATTGGTGCGCGATTCACTTTTATCAATTTCAATATTCAATAAGGTTTTTACCATTAAGGCAAACCCCATACAGTTGCCCTCACCTAATAGCTGAAGTGCAAACTGAGTATCAAACAATGGATAAGGAACAAAACCTGCGTATTTTTGAAAAACTTCAATATCTTCTGAAGGAGAATGAAGTACTTTTAACACGTTTGGATCTTTAAGTATCTGCCAAAAATCAAATAAGGAAAGCTCTGCTAGCGGGTCGATAAGTGCTAAATGTTCGCCATCATAAACTTGAATGAGTGCAACTTCGGGATACAAAGTACGGCGGCGCATAAACTCGGTATCAATAGCAAGAATGGGTTTGTTTTTTATTTGTTCTACAAACGTATTTAGCTCATTTTGGGTTTGGATCAATTGGTAGTGCACTGAGTCTCCTACAATAAAAAAGCCGACATATGTCGGCTTTTTTATAGTTGCTAATCTTTTAAGGCTCTTCTGAGGATTTTACCCACATTAGTTTTGGGTAACTCATCCTTAAACTCAACGAGTTTAGGAACCTTATAATTAGTTAAATTATCACGACAATGTTTTATTATATCTTTTTCAGTTAAAGAAGGGTCTTTTTTCACAACAAAAACTTTAACTTGTTCACCACTAATGTCATGAGGAATACCAATTGCAGCAACTTCTAATACACCTTCGTGCATTGCAACCACTTCTTCAATCTCATTTGGGAAAACATTAAAGCCTGAAACAATAATCATGTCTTTTTTACGGTCAACAATATAGAAGAAACCTTCATCATCGTACGTCGCAATATCGCCGGTTGCAAACCAACCATCTTTTAAACATTCAGCGGTGGCGTCTGGACGATTATAGTATCCAAGCATAACTTGAGGGCCTTTAACCCATAACTCGCCTGGCTCACCTTTAGCCGCTTCTTCACCGTTATCAAGCATTAACTTAATATCTGTACTTGGCGCAGGTAAACCAATAGAGCCATTATATGCCTCTAAATCGTATGGGCTAATTGTTACTAATGGAGCACATTCAGTTAAGCCATAGCCTTCCATTAATTTAGTATTGGTCACTTTTTGCCACTTTTCTGCAACAGGACGTTGTACCGCCATACCGCCACCCAATGACATTTTAAGGTGACTAAAATCAAGTTCAGAGAAACCAGGAGTGTTTAATAAACCATTAAATAGCGTATTAACCCCTGTAATAGCAGTAAATTTATGCTGGCTCAGCTCTTTTACAAATCCAGGCATATCACGTGGATTAGTAATTAAAACGTTTAAACCACCGTATTTCATAAATGCCAAACAGTTAGCTGTTAGCGCAAATATATGATAAAGCGGAAGCGCGGTAATAACCACTTCACTACCACGGTCAAGTACTTTGTCTAAACAACCAGACACTTGTTCAAGGTTGCCTACCATATTGCCATGGCTCAACATTGCGCCTTTAGATACACCGGTAGTTCCACCTGTGTACTGTAAAAAAGCTAAGTCACTTAGATTGACGTCTGGGCGTGTGTAACCATTTGGATCAGCTTTTAATAAATCACAAAATTTAATCGTGTTAGGTAACGTGTAACTTGGCACCATTTTTTTGAAATGCTTAACTACAAAATTAACTAAATGCTTTTTAAGACCCCCCATCATGTCACCTACTTGGGTAACCACAATGTGTTTCACGTCAGTGTTAGGCAGCGCTTTTTCAAGCGTATCAGCAAAGTTAGCTAGTATAAATATTGCCGATGTTTCAGAATCTCTTAACTGATGCTCTAGCTCACGTACGGTGTAAAGTGGATTAACGTTAACCACAACGCACCCTGCGCGTAAAATACCTAAAATAGCAATAGGGGTTTGCAACAAGTTAGGCATCATCACAGCGACTTTATCGCCTTTTTTTAGCCCTAAGTCGTTTTGAATATAGGCGGCAACACGTTTCGTTGCTGCATCTATTTCGTTGTATGACAATGTTTTACCCATATTTGTAAATGCAGGTAAATCTTTGTATTCATTAAAACTTTTTTCAAACACTTCGAGTAACGAGTTGTAGTGCTCAGGATCGATTGTTTCAGGCATACCTTCTGGGTAGCGCTTAAGCCAGATTTTTTCCACTCTTAGCCCCTGTTTATAATTATATTTTTATTAACCTTAATCTAAGTAAGGCACTTTCACAATTGAGCAAATACTCTAATCTAGAGATAATCCCACATTTATCGGTAATATACAATTAACATGCACTACTTTGCACCATAAATGCGTGAATGTGTTCAAAACATAGCCCACTACTTTGCATATGGCAATGATGTCCACCGGGCACATCTATTACACTCAAGTTATTGTAATATTTACTATACTTGTCTAAATTTTGTTTTACAAATGGATAACCTTTATCACCTAATATTAATTGACATGGTGCAATTAATTCTTTTATTGCACCAATACATTGCGCTTCATCAAATCGAAAACCTGAGTGATTTTTAAGCTTAGGATCAGTTGTTAACTCAAACCCACTGTGCATTTGTTTTATATTTCTGTCCATCAGCAACGCAATTAGTTCATCATTTAAATCAGTTGTTTTTGCACGCGCTTGATAAATTTGCTCTTTAGAAGTATATGTCCTTGATTTTTTAATCGTTAACCGTGCCCGGTTAAGTATGGCATTTCTTAGCTGCGAAGCGACTTCATTTGCTTGCGTGGTAACGCAGCCAATTCCTTCAATAAAAGAAACGGATTTAACATACTCGTTAAAACAACTCGCAAATAAACCCGCGACCATCGCCCCCATCGAATGCCCGACCAAGTGTACCTTTTTTAATTTAAGCGCTGTGATTAAGGCATACACATCATCCACATAATCAATAAAGTAGTAATGTGCCTGAGAGCTTCGCCAAGATGATAGTCCATGTCCTGCAAAATCAATACAATACCATGTTTGATTTGACGGTACGTCAGTTAGCATAGGTGCAAAGCTAGCACTGTTATCTAACCAACCGTGAAGCGCAATAACAACCTCTTCACCGTCTCCAAATTTAAGGCCATATATATCTAAGTCGTTAGCTTTGACAGAAAATGGTTGCAATGCAAACCTCTACTTTTTATTTGGTTATAGCAATAACATACAAGAGTTATTACACAAATAATAGAACCGAGCTAGAAGAGCACACACTTAAATTGCGAGATTTCATAACATATTCATTTATTTATCTGGTCATCAGTATACAATAATAGTCGCTATTAAAATAAGTACACTTAAAGGGTACACACAATGAAAAAACAGTTCGGCTTATTAGCGCTTTTATGTACAACAACAGGAGCATTTGCTCAAACAGCGCCTAAAAATGTTATTTATATGATTGGTGATGGCATGGGTCCCGCTTTCACAACCGCTTATCGATATTACAAAGATGACCCAACAACAAAAGAAATAGAAACCACCGTTTTTGATACCATATTAAAAGGCATGGCGCACACGTATCCAGATGACCATACCTATGTTACAGACAGCGCAGCAGGTGCAACTGCACTTAGCAGCGGCCATAAAAGTTATAATGGCGCTATTGCCGTCGATACAGCTAAAAAGCCTGTTAAAACCATGCTAGAAATTGCAAAAGAGCAAGGAATGACAACAGCTTTAGTAGCTACCTCACAAATAAACCATGCAACACCAGCAAGTTTTGCTGCACATAATGAATCAAGAAGAAACTACGATGATATCGCTAATGACTACATTGACAATAAAATTGCAGGTAAATTACCGGTAGATTTAATGTTAGGCGGTGGTACTCAATACTTTATTCGTGATGACAGAAACTTAGTAGACGAATTTAAACAAGCTGGTTATCAATATGGCGATGATATTCAAAACCTTGGTCAAATCACTCAAGTGCCTGCTATAGGTTTATATGCACCTAAAGGCTTACCGTTTGCTCTTGATGAAAACCCAACAAGATTAAAGCAATTAACTTCTAAAGCGTTTGATTTGCTTGATGGGCAAAATGATAAAGGCTTTTTTGTGATGATTGAAGGCAGCCAAATTGACTGGTGTGGTCACGCAAACGACATTGCCTGTGCAATGGCTGAAATGGATGACTTTGCTAAATCAATCGAAACGGCTAAAGCCTATGTAGATAACAACCCAGACACTATTTTAGTGATCACGGCAGACCACTCAACAGGCGGTTTAACTATTGGTGCACATGGCCAATATAAATGGGAAACAGATGTCATCAAAGGTGTAAAAGCCACTGCGGGCACATTGACCAAATTACTAATGGGTTCTGATAACCTTAAAACGGTGTGGCAAGCTAATACCAGTATTGAATTTACAACTGAAAACGAAATTAAGCTTAAACAAGCCAAAGCTATGGGCGAGAAAACCCTAAACTTGGCCGTTAAAAGCATTATTAATGACTTAAGCTTTACAGGTTGGACAACGGGCGGTCACACAGCGTCTGATGTACAAGTATTTGCCTATGGCAAAAATAGCGATGACTTTGTTGGCTCTCAAAATAATACCGATATAGCTAAAAAATTAATTGGTTATATAAAACAGTAGCCTTTGAAACTTAATAAAAAAGCCCGAATAATTTATTCGGGCTTTTTTGTTTTTTTAATCTTAGCTAAGCGTATATATCAACACCAATTAAACTTTGAACTTCAGCTCTTCGCTCTAAATTAGCAAACTCAGTATAAGTAGAAATCGCTTTGCTTACTTGAGCACTGGGTTGATCGTAAATAGTTTGGCTGTATTGGGTATCTTTGCTGTTCGCTTTTGTAAACTCTTTTGCAAGTTCAAGCCCTTCTGGGCTGCTTTTGACATAATCGGTATTAGTTTTTTGTGGTTTGGCTTGCTCTATTACTCGTTCAGGCTGCGCCGGAACTACCGAAGTAGAACGCACCTTAGCAGGTATATCACCTGTAAAAAAACCTGAACTTATAGGTAGCGACACAGCGCTTCTCCAACCAACAACATACTTTAAATTATGATTTAAAATCGCTTAATTTGCAAACAACCGTGTTTGTTTATTCACGGCCCGGTAATTTTTTCCATGTTACCGTGTCACGCACATACTTTGGTTGTGCATCACTGGCATTTACACCCTTACCTGCAAGGTACTCGTCCTCCACTAGTGCCAACATATAGTGTGCATCCGGTAAGGTTACTTCAGGCTGTATGGTTACATTATTAAATGGCGTTAGTGCATTAGGGTAACTTTTAAAACCAGTCCCCACGGCTGCAGCATCAATATTTGTATCTATCAAAGTTGCATCTAACAATTCAGGTTTGAATACTCGCTCTTCGCCTTTAAGCGTCATTAATCCATCTTTTGCGTGGTATTGAGCAAAGTAGATTTCTCCCATACGCGCGTCAATACTTGAATACACAACCTCAGTAGAAAACTGTTCAAACGTCTGTTGCGCCATGACTGCTAAAGTAGATACCCCAACTAATGGTAAATTAGTTGAATACGCAAGACCTTGGGCAATGGCTACGCTTATACGCACGCCAGTAAAGCTACCTGGCCCTTGGCCAAATCCTATTACGTCTAAATCTTTTAATTTACAGCCGGCTTTACCAAGTAGCTCATCAATAAGTGGCAGAATTTTTTGGCTATGCTGCTGCGGGCACTCTTCAAAATGATGAAATGTTTTACCCTGATAATGCAAAACAATTGATAATGCTTCAGTAGAGGCATCTAGGGCGAGAATGTTACTTTTGATCATTTTTGTACTCAATTAATATGTTTTAAAAATGTATTGGCATCTTCTAAGCTACGTGTACGGCGCATTGGCGGTAAACTCTTTAAAAATACTTGTCCATATTGGCGTGTTACTAAACGATTATCGCAAATCACTAGCACGCCTTTATCTTTGTTGTCTCTTATTAAGCGACCTACCCCCTGCTTTAAGGCAATCACCGCTTGAGGTAATTGAATATGTGCAAACGGGTCTTTGCCTTGCATTTGGCAATCTTGCATTTTAGCTTGTAGCAAAGGGTCATCAGGTGCAGCAAATGGCAGCTTATCTATAATAACACAGCTTAAGGTACTACCTCGTACATCAACCCCTTCCCAAAATGACGCGGTGCCTAGCAATACCGCATTACCATGGCGAGTAAATTTTTCTAGTATAATTCGTTTAGACATTTGCCCTTGCATATAAACTGGGTAGTCCATTTGCGTAGTTAAGCCCTCAGCCACTAAATGCATCATACGGTAACTGGTAAATAACACAAAACAACGCCCTTTAGCCGACTTAATAAGCTCTAAGGTTAATTTTACAATCGCATGGGGCATATTATCTTCATGCGATTGTGGTAAATAACGAGGTAAGCACAGCAACGCCTGATTTTCATAATCAAACGGGCTATCTACCATCATACTTTGCTTTGGTTTTAAGCCAAGGCTCGCATTAAAGTGGCTCAGTTCATTGTCGACCGATAACGTGGCCGAGGTAAAAACAAATCCTGAACCCGACTCTTTCATCATTAAAGCAAATTTAGCCGATACATTCAGAGGCGTAATATTAATAGTTAAATAGCGCCTCGTGGTTTCGTACCAGTAACTAAAACCTGTTTGAGCAGTATCGAATACGCGCTCTAACTGACCTTTAAAAGCCAATACTCGTTCAAACGGATGTTCTATTTTATCACTTCGCTCTAAGCATAACTTTAATACCTGATACACAAACTCTAAATCACTAATAACGCGATGTAATGCCGAGCAAATAAGCTTATTACTGAGCTTTTCACGCCAGTCACCTCGGCTGCCATCTACTCCAAACTGCAGCCTTAAATCAGCGACACTGGTTTCAAGTTTATTTAAACTTTTGCCTAATTGCAGCATGTCGGGAATTTCAGCGCGATAAATAGCGCGCAAATCGTTAATTAAATCCACCAGCTTTTTGGTGCTCATGGTTTCGCCAAAATAGTCACTGGCAATTTCACTTAATTGATGGGCTTCATCAAATATGTAGGCATCGGCATTGGGCATTAGCTCTGCAAAACCAGATTCCTTTACCGCCATATCAGCAAAAAACAAATGGTGATTTATTACCACAACATCGGCATCCCCCGCTTTTAAACGCGCTTTGCGAATATAGCATTCTTGAAAGTCTGGGCACTCTTTGCCTAAGCAATTATCAGCAGTTGAGCTTACATACGGCAACACTTTGGCATCTTCTTCAATACCAATACAATCGGCTAAATCGCCGCTGTGAGTTTCACTAGCAAACTTTGCAACCATGGCTAGTTGATGCATTACATCAGGGTCGTCTGTTGGTACGTGTGCAACATGCTGAGTTAGTCGATACGTACACAAATAATTGGCACGCCCTTTTAACAAGGCCGTTTTTTTAGCCGCACCTAAGGCTTTTACTAATACGGGTAAATCGCGGTGATAAAGCTGCTCTTGCAGTGCTTTAGAACCGGTTGAAATAATCGTTTTGCCCTTAGATTTAAGAGCGGGAGCCAAATAAGCAAAGGTTTTACCTGTGCCAGTGCCTGCCTCAACAACAAGTTGAGACCGGGTTTTTAATGCATCCTCAACCGCCACCGCCATATCGATTTGAGGCTGGCGTGGTGTGTATCCATCTATTGATAAAGCCAAAGGCCCGGTCGCACTAAACAGCTGTTTGATAATACCAATCACTATGTAAAAAATAATAGCGGGATTCTACGTAAGCTGTTGAGGAAGGGCAAGCCAAAGTGAGTGAGAATTTAACCAATAAAGGGGCGTGTGCCCCTGTTAATTATTCTGCATTAATAGTTAAGGTAATGCCATTTGCATTACGATAACCTTTAATATCTATGTACCATAAACCTGCTTGGGGTGCAGAGACAGTACATGTTTCTGTGTTGCCATTTTTATAAGGGCGACACACATATTGTGTATTAGATGATGGCGCATCAAAATTTAAATACAAATCAGCATCGCCAGTTCCACCTGAAATAGCAACATTTAGCGAAGAATAGCCTGCAACTAAACGTTGTTCATAACGCTGCCAATCACCTGCATTTACGCTAATGTTAACTTCTACGAGATTGATTGGCTCTAAAGCACCAGCTTGCTCAAAACTACCTATCAAAGAAATATTGTTAATTGCGCTATATGCCTCAACCATTACATAGTAAGTTCCATCATCGCTGGTAGGAATATCACAACGTTCATTACTTGTGGCAGACGTACTTTTACAATCGAAATCGCTTAATGTTGGCGCCTGATTAAACTTAACGTATAAATCGGCATCGCCATTATCACCTGAGGTTTCAAAGCTTAAATTTTGCGCTCCTTTTGGTACATTCAATGTATAGATAAGCTGCTCTTTAGCAGTGGCATTGATACCAGAAATTGGCTCACCATTTACTAACTCATTATTACTTGGCGGTGTTACATCACCAGCATTCTTTGCCAATTCAGCTACAAAGCTTACAGCTAAGTTAGCAAATTTTATTGCATGATCAGCATCGAAATTACTGTCATTTTGTGTATGAATGAGTGGATTAATATCATTCATTTTTGATTCAAACGGCATAGAGGCAGCAAAGCCTTGTTGGTACCATGAAGCATGATCGGAGCAACCATAACCACATTGGTCAAAGCCATAACTAATTTGGGGTAAGTATGTGTCTATAAGCTGCGCTAAAAACTGGTTTTGAGCATTATTTGTGTAATCCGTCATCATAATAATATCTTCGATACTACCGTTGTTGCCGGTCATATCAAATTGCACCATACCCACTACATTTTTACCCTGCGCACGATAACTACTGGCTATATCTTTAGAGCCTCTCAGACCTACTTCCTCTGCCGCAAATGCCATTATTTTAATGGTTTTTTGCGGTTTATAATTTGTTTCAACTATCGCTTTTAAAGCTTCAGTTAACACTGCAATACCCGATGCGTTATCATCCGCGCCAGGAGAGCGTCCTTGTGCAGGATTTGCTTGGTTAATCGAGTCTAAATGGCCTCCAATAATTACAATCTCATCTGCATTTTCAGCACCGGCAATGGTTACAATGACGGATGATTGCGCCCAGCTATGCTGATAACTTTCAATGGTTATGTCACTTCGGCTAGTTGCAATTTGTTGCCAATAACTTTGCAACCATTGTGAAGCATCAACACCGGTTTGCGAGGTATAATAACGATTATTAAAACTAGTCAGTGAATTTACTGTGCTTTGTAAGTTAATCGGACTTTGTGCATTAATTAAACTTTGTACCGTCTGCGCATTATCAATAGAATAATTGTAAGCTAATAATGCTTGGCTATTTTGAACGACCGCTAATAATGCTTGGCTATTTTGAACGACCGCTAATTGTTTTGCGTAATCACTCGCTTCTTCAAACGAGCTATGAGCAACAAACCCACCACAACGATTGTAGTTATGATGCATAAACTCACTCAAATTATTTACCGCGTTACTAGGTACACTGAGTAAATCAACATCTGGTATAGGGCTTGATTTTCTGTGAGAAAAAGGTATTTTTTGTAAAAATGTACCTTGTTCATGTTGATAATGCTGGGCTGCAGTTGAATCAATAGTTACCCAAATATTGTCTGGATTTTCATTTGCTAAGCAATTAAAACTCATAGTTAAAGTAGTAATAACTGCTAGTTGTTTAAAGTAATTCATAAATATTCCTTATCATTTCACTTTTATTTTAAGCATTAAAAAAAGGGGCTAAGCCCCTTTTAAAACTATGCCTAATTAGCAGTTACATTGAGTGTTACACCGCTTGCTATACTGTAGCCTCTAAGATCAATGTACCAAGTACCCGATTGCGGGTTCTCAAATGTACATTCTTCATTGTTGCCATTTTTGTAAGGTCTACATAGATAAGAAGACGTACTTGAAGGCGAACCAAAGTTTATATAAAGATCAGCATCACCACTGCCACCAGCAATACTAATATTTAAAGTGCTATACCCTTCTGATAAATCTTGAGTGAAGCGACTCCAATTATTAGTAGTCACATTAATATTAGACTCAGTTCTGTTGATAGGCGTTACCCCACCATTATCACCTGAGTAACTACCCGTTAATGATACGCCAGATATAGCATTCCATGCTTCAACCATTACATAGTAAGTTCCCGCTTGTGCATTACTTATGTTACAGCTTTCTGTACTAGTAGATGTTGTGCTATTACAGTCGTAGCTATTTAAGGTCGGTCGGCTGGCAAATTTAACGTATAAGTCTGCATCACCTGAGCCGCCAGTAGTATTGAACTGAAGATTTGTCGCGCCAGCGGGAACATCTAAAGTAAAGAATAGTTGCTCTTTTTCAGCGCCACTGATACCCGTACGCGCTACCCCATTGGTTAATGCTTCATCGTCAGTCGGTGGTTGTGTTGTTGCACATTCACTACCTGAACTAAGATTTGAATTAACCCCAACGGCAGCTAAAGCAGCTTTAACATCATTTGGGTCATAATTTAAATCACAGGCTGCATCCATAACCCCGTTACCGGCTAAATCCCAGCCTACACCCGCACTCCAATATAGTTGGTTGGCACGAGCCATTACGATAAAGGCTTTTTGCGTATCCCAACCCGGCGTGGTTGCTAAATTATAAAATGCCTTATTATAAACCCCTGAACTATAATGAACGTCCATACCTGAATAATAGTTGCTTTGGTTATCTATTGAACGGCCATCTTGGGTAGGGTTATTCATGTAACGCAGCGCACCATTACCTTTAAAAATATCCTTACCAACTAGCCAATCGTTGCTGCCTTTCATATAAAATTCAGCAGCTTCACCAGCCATATCCGAAAATGCTTCATTTAATCCACCTGGTTTACCATTGTAAATCAAACCTGAATTTTGCTCAGTAAAGCCATGGCTAACTTCATGTGCAGATACATCTAAACTTACCAATGGATAAAACGTATTTTGGCCATCACCAAAGGTCATTGCACTGCCATCCCAAAATGCATTTTCATAATTACTTGAATAATGAACGCGCATTTGCAACTGAAAACTCAAGGGCGCAGTACCTACCCAATCGTTATACATATTAAAAATCACATTACCAAAAAAATGAGCATCATTTAGCGGTGAATATGCGCCATTAATTTCTTTGACCGTATTCTCAGGACACGTAAATGAATGTGCGGAAGAGCCACTCGTTCCACCATTCAAATTAATAGTGCGAACATTTGCGTTATTCATGGTACAAGTATTACCCGATTGACTAACATCTAGACTGTCAAAATCAGTTCCATAAATATACTTGCCTGTCTTTAGATTTCCGCCAGGACCTGTTGCATTGGCATGTTGTAAGTTATCGTAACTAAGTAATACCTCACCAGTATTAGCATCAATGATCTGATATGGTCTTGATGGTGACTTGCCATAAGTAACATAAGACACCTCATAAACTAAATGCGCCTTATTCTGATCGTCAACCCAAATAGCGAGCCTTGATTGCTCGTTATGTTTTTTCAAGCCGACTGATTTTGCTGCAATGCCTGTTTTTGACCCTTTTAAAATCGCATCTTTTTTTGTCAACTTAGCTGAAACGTCCGCTAAATCTTCATCAATGTTGTAAACAGCGGCACCATGGGCTTTTTTAAGCATCCCATTGTTAAATGTTAAGCTGACTGTATCACCAATAACAGGAATGCCTTGATACGTTTGCTGGTAACGGCGTGTTACTTCTCCGTTATTGCTAGTAAACTCTTTTAATACAACTAATTCGTTCCCTACACTTAACCCAATCAACTGATTTGGACTTACTGATAGCAAGGAAGCAGAGTTTGATTGCACCATGTTATTAATTGTCGGTTGTTGATTTAGATACTTCTTATTCGCAGCTACTGCATTTGTTGCTTGAACCAAGGTTAAAGCAGCAAAAGTTGCTATTGTGATTTTAGATAAATTCACGTTTACGCTCCGTTAAAGTTTAAGTTTTTAGTATATTTGTATTAACCGGTACACCTTGTACCCGATTAGGGATCAGCATAGACCGCAAACCGCAATAACGAAAACTAAACATTTAATTTACAATTAAAGTATTAGTAATAATATTTAGTGCTTTATTTACAGTTAGTTATAATTAATCGTATTTATAGCAAAAACAATATGTAACATTATGTATACATATATTTACATTTTAAAAATTCAACGAGGGGATTAGTTTTATAGGTTGCACTAGTAAATTTTCATCACTCAACGATGACTAAAAAGTCGCGTTCTTGCTGTAAAAATTTAAACTAATGTGATTTGTAGAGAGTTAAACGGAATTTAAGCTGAGGGCTTAATTAAATGAACGAGGTTTTGTAATTACCTTTATACTCTGGCAGGCAATAAACTTTATTTAAGCCCATGTATCTAGATGGGGTTTGTCGTCATCTTCTTCGGCGGTATTGTTGCGCGATTTATTTTCGTCAAACGACAGCTTATGTTGTTTTTCTACCTCCCTTTTTTTACGCTCTTCTAGCTCTACTTTTTTGGCACTGGCACTTTGTTGAACCCCCGCAATATGAAAAGCCCCTTTAGATTCAAGCGTTAAACGCGTAATAGGCCCTAAATAAGGGATCATTATATCCATGCTTGCCTCCATTGAGTTGAACGTAGTTTAATCACTATAAAGCTGTTGATAAATAAAGCAATACTCTAATTATTATCGACAGTTATAAGATATTCTTTAATTAAAGAATATTTTTCTTGCCATGATGTTAGTGAATGTGTTTTTATAAATGCGAAATTTATTAAACAAACAGCAGCTAAGCGTTAACATAGTAACGAATAGCTAAACAGGATATAAAAATGCTTAATTCACTGACAGTTGTACATCACCACCATCATTCATCGGAATAACCTGTCAGGTCTTTCGCTGAGAGGTTGTTCCTAAAAGGAAACCTCTGGCGAATCAACATACCAAGATTCATTTTCGCCCTGAGGTTTCCCTCGGGGTTTTTAGTTTTTAAATTAAAGGAAAATGAGTAATGAATAATAGTAATCGTCTTCGTATCGCCATCCAAAAAGGTGGCCGCCTATCTAAAGATTGTCAAGATCTGCTTAAACAACTGGGTGTAAAACTCAATCTTCGTGAGCAGCGCCTAATAGCACACTCAACCAACATGCCTATCGACGTTTTGCGTGTGCGCGATGACGATATTCCAGGCTTAGTTATGGATGGTGTATGTGATTTAGGTATTGTTGGCGAAAACGTACTAGTTGAAGTACAAGCAGAAAGAGAACGCCAAGGTGTTCCAAGCGAAGTAACAAAACTTGCAAAACTTGATTTTGGTTACTGTCGTTTAGCACTTGCATGGCCACAAGAACTTGGTAAACAAGACAAGAGCTGGTTTGAAGGCAAACGCATAGCAACCACTTACCCAGAAATTTTAAGCCAATACCTAAAACGCGAAGGCATTAACGCCAGCACAGTAATGTTAACAGGTTCAGTGGAAGTAGCCCCACGAGCAGGACTTGCCGATGCTATTTGTGATTTAGTCTCTACAGGCGCAACGCTTGAAGCAAATGGCTTAATGCAGGGTGATACCATTTTAGAGTCAAATGCTTGTTTAATCCAAAACACTCAACTACAAGATCCTGAAAAATTAGCGCTCATCAATAAACTAATGCCGCGTTTACGTGGTGTAAAGCAAGCTAAAGAAAGCAAATACATTATGTTACACGCACCAAAAGACAAGCTTGATGAAATTTGTGAGATTTTACCTGGCGCTGGCCAACCTACATTATTGGCTCTTGCGGGTAATGATGAATATGTTGCCCTACACATGGTGAGCAGTGAAACCCTATTTTGGGAAACCATGGAACAACTTAAGGCCCTTGGTGCCAATTCTATTTTAGTTATGCCAATTGAAAAAATGATGGAGTAACAACAATGCTTCGTTGGAATGAGGAATCATCACAAGTTCAAGCAGCGGCGCTTATGCGCCCTGCTGTATCAGCAAGTGAAAAAGTAGAAAGCATTTGCCAGACTATTTTGGCAAAAGTTAATGCGCAAGGCGATGCCGCTCTACTTGCATTAGCAAAAGAGTTCGATAATAGAGCCAAGCCGCGTTTACGTGTACCACTTGATGAAATTAATGCCGCTGAGAAAATGCTAAGCCCAGAGCTTAAATATGCAATTGATACCGCTTATGCCAATGTGAAATGTTTTCATCAAGCGCAACTGCCAAAAGATATTAAGTTATCGACTCAACCCGGTGTTGACTGTGAACTAAAATATCAAGCCATCGAAGCAGTCGGTATTTATGTACCAGGAGGGAGTGCCCCTCTTCCGTCATCGGTTATTATGCAGGGTGTATTGGCGCAGTTAAGCGGTGCAAAAACCGTGGTCTTAACCACCCCAGTACAAGGTGATAAAGCAATTAACCCGGCTATTTTATATGCCGCTAAATTATGTGGTATCACCACAATTATTGAAAGCGGCGGTGCAGGCGCGATTGCTGCAATGGCTTATGGCACAGAGTCTGTTCCTAAAGTGAATAAGATTTTTGGTCCAGGTAACAGCTTTGTCACCATGGCAAAGCAATTAGTTGCACAAACGATTCCAGGTATGGCGATTGATATGCCAGCAGGGCCATCAGAAGTGTTAGTGATTGCAGATGAACGTGCAAACCCAGAGTTTATTGCTGCCGACTTACTCTCTCAAGCAGAACACGGAGCTGACTCACAAGTTATTTTATTATGTAACAGTGAAACCATTATTGAACAAACGCAAGATGCACTCACTCGTCAACTTGCCAACTTAAGCCGAAAAGACACTGCCGAACAGGCATTGGCGAATTCGTCACTTATTCTAGTTGATTCAGTAGCCCAAGCGTTTGACGTATCAGCGCAATATGGGCCAGAGCACTTAATATTACAGCTTGGCGATGCCACTCCTTATTTAGATAAAGTAAAGAATGCAGGCTCTGTATTTGTTGGCGATTACACCCCAGAGTCAGCGGGCGATTATGCCTCAGGCACTAATCACGTGTTACCCACTTATGGTTACAGTGCAACTTACTCTAGCTTAAATTTACTTGATTTTTTTCGTACTTACACAGTACAAACCATCAGTAAACGTGGCTTAACTGAGCTTTCAAAAGCTATTTTACCCTTAGCAGATGCAGAAGGCCTTGATGCCCACGCTAATGCGGTTTCAATTCGTTTAGAGGCAATAAAAAATGAGCAATGAGAGCGGCTTATTACCTGATAATATTGCAGCGCTTGCTGCGTATAGCTCAGCTAAAAGTGAAAAACTAACCGGCACAACCTGGCTTAATGCGAACGAAAGCCCGTATGCTAAAAACCTTGAAATAACAATTGAAGACTTGAATCGTTACCCCGATCCTCAGCCTCAATTGGTTATTGACCGCTACGCTGCCTATGCTGAGCTTGAAAACGAAAATGTATTAATGACTCGCGGCGCAGATGAAGGCATTGAATTATTAGTACGTACCTACTGTGAACCTTCAAAAGACAGTATTGCATTATTTTTACCAACATATGGTATGTACAAAGTAACGGCCGATACACACGACGTCGCAATCAATGGCCTAACACAAGCGCTTTTATTAAATGCCAGCGTGGATGAAATAATTGCCGCTGTGGGTAGCTCAAAACTAGTGTTTATTTGTAATCCAAATAATCCAACTGGAAGCTTAACGCCGCTAGATAAAGTAAAAGCCATTGCCACTGCGCTTGCAGGTAAAGCATTAGTGATTGTTGATGAAGCCTACATAGAGTTTTGTCCAGAGCAAAGTGCAACACAACTTATAAACGAGTTCAGTAATATTGTTGTGCTTCGCACACTCTCAAAAGCGTTTGCACTTGCGGGTTTAAGAACAGGGTTTACTCTCGCTCAGGCCAGTGTATTAGCGCCTATTCGTAAAGTCATTGCACCGTATCCGGTATCGGGTGTGGTGGCCAGCATTGCAGCGCAAGCCATTGCCCCTGATGCGATTACCTCAATGCGTCGCCAAGTGACGATTTTAAATAGCTTAAAGTTAAAGCTTATTGACTGGTTAAACGCCTCTCCTGCAGTATTAAAAATACTCACTGGTGAAGGCAACTTCGTTACTTTAAAATTAGCGAACAAAGATTACTTTAAACAAGCGCTTAAACAAGGCTTAGTAATGCGCGCCTTCATCTTATTTAATGAAGACGACTGGCTACGTATTTCAATTGGTAATGAACAAGAATTAGAACAAGTAAAAATTTGGTTAGATGGCCTGCAATTGCCACAAACCGCAGCACAACAGGAAGTATCATGAGTAACCCCTATTTATTTATAGACCGCGATGGCACTATTATTGAAGAGCCAATCACCGACAAACAAGTCGACAGCCTTGAAAAACTAGCGTTTTTACCAGGTGTTATTCCTGCCTTATTGCAACTGCAAGCAGCAGGCTATCGTTTAGTAATGGTATCAAATCAAGATGGCTTGGGCACAGACAGCTTCCCAACTGCCGATTTTGACATTGCTCAAGACAAAATGATGAACATACTGCAAAGCCAAGGTATCAGCTTTGAGTCAGTATTAATTTGCCCACATTTTGATGAACAAAACTGTGATTGCCGTAAACCAAAAACAGGCTTACTCACTGAACTGATGCGCTCAGGCAAAGTTGATTTAGCACGTTCTTTTGTGATTGGTGATCGCCAAACCGATATTGGCCTTGCGCAAAACTTATGTTGTGAAGGTATTTTATACGACGGCAGCTGGCCTGCCATTGTCACTAAGCTGACCACAGCCAACCGTGAAGGTCGCGTAACACGCAACACTAAAGAAACACAAATAGATGTAGCGGTTAACCTTGATCAAACGAAAAGTGGCAGCATTGAAACTGGCCTTGGTTTTTTTGATCACATGCTGGATCAAATTCGCACTCACGCCAATATTGGCTTAAATATTAAAGCAAAAGGCGATTTACACATAGACGAGCACCACCTTGTTGAAGACATTGGTATTGCATTAGGTGTTGCCCTTAAACAAGCGCTTGGCACCAAATCGCAAATTGCGCGTTATGGTTTTGCCTTGCCTATGGATGAATGTAAAGCCGAGGCACAAATTGATTTATCAGGTCGGGCATCATTTGTATTAAACGCTAACTTTAGCCGTGAAAAAGCCGGTGATTTAGACGTACAAATGGTTGAACACTTTTTTAAAAGTTTAAGTGATAACGCCGCAATTAGCCTTATTTTATCGGTGAGTGACGGCAACTGCCACCACCAAGTAGAAGGCTTATTTAAAGCGTTTTCTCGTGCTTTGCGCATGGCTATTGCGCAAGATACCAGCCAACAAACAGCCAGCTCTAAGGGATGTTTATGATAGCGATAATTAATACCGGTTGTGCCAATATTAACTCAGTGCGGTTTGCATTTGAGCGTTTAGGGCAAAACCCTACGGTGATTACTTCGCCAGAACAATTAGCAGGCTATGAACGTGCTATTTTACCCGGTGTTGGTCATGCATCTGTTGCTATGAAGCGTTTGGTTGATAATGGTTGGCAGCAAGCAATTAACGAATATCAGCGCCCGCTAATGGGAATTTGCTTAGGCATGCAACTACTGTGTGAAAGCACTGAAGAAGGTAACGTGCAATGCTTAGGTAAAATACCAGGCCAAGTAAAATCACTGGATGTAGGGAGTTTAACGTCACCGCATATGGGCTGGAATAACCTATCTGTTCAACAAGCGCACCCGTTGACTCAAGGTTTGCACGCAGACGATCAGGTTTATTATGTGCACAGTTTCGCCCATACCGTTAATAACGCCACACTAGTCAGCAGCGAATACGGGCAAACATTTTCTGCAATTGTAGCTAAAGACAATTATGCAGGCATGCAATTTCACCCTGAACGCAGCGCTAAAGTGGGCACGCGTTTATTACAAAATTTTATTGATTGGCAACTTTAGGTTGCTCTTCATGCTTTTAAAAGAGAAATACAGTGATTATTCCAGCATTAGATGTATTACAAAATCAAATTGTCCGTTTGTATCAAGGTAAATACGATACTGCACAGTTTTATCCCTTTGAGCTTGGTGCTCGCTTAAAAGAGTATGCCGACAGTGGTGCCACTAAATTACATTTAGTTGATTTAGAAGGTGCACGGGATCCAAGTAAAAAACAGTGGCAACATATTCAAGCAGCAACAAAATCGCTTAACGTACCTTACCAAGTAGGTGGCGGTATTCGTTCAGAGCAAGACGTGAGCGATTGGCTAAAAGCAGGTGCAAACCAAGTGGTTATTGGCTCAATGGCAGTTGAAAAACGTGAGCAAGTAAAAGCCTGGATTGAACAATTTGGCGCTGAGCACTTTGTAATAGCCCTTGATGTTAATAAAACTGCGAACGGATGGGCACCTGCTACTCACGGTTGGCTAAACGAATCTGAGTTTGGATTATTTGAGCTTGTCGATTTTTACGTTGCTCTGGGTGTTATTGATTTTTTATGCACGGACATCAGTAAAGATGGCACCATGACGGGCCCTTCTTTTGCGCTTTATGAAGATTTAATTAATCATAATGCAGATATTAAAGTGCAAGCCTCAGGTGGGGTAAGCTCGTTAGATGATATTAAAAAGCTCAATGAACTTGGTGTGGGCGGCGTAATTTTAGGTAAGTCACTACTTGATGGAGCATTTAGTGTTGAGGAGGCGTTAGCATGTTATCAAAACGCATAATCCCGTGTTTAGATGTAAAGGACGGCCAAGTAGTAAAAGGCGTTAAATTTAAAGGCCATGAAATAGTGGGCGATATTTTAACAATGGCAAAAGCATACAGCGATGCTGGTGCCGATGAACTGGTTTTTTACGAAATCAGCGCAAGTGTTGAAAAACGCCTACTTGATGTTAACTGGGTTGAAAACATTGCCCGCCACATTGATATTCCATTTTGTGTGGCTGGCGGTATTAAATCGGTAGCCGATGCAGCACGGGTTTTAGAGCGTGGTGCCGATAAAATAAGTATCAACAGCCCTGCTATTGCACGCCCTGAACTCATAAAAGAGCTACACGATGAATTTGGTAAGCAATGTGTTGTTGTAGGTATTGACAGCTTTTACGATGAAGTAACCGGCGAATACTTAGTGTATCAATTAACCGGCGATCCTAATGCATCAAGCCGCACCCGTTATAAAACCGAAGAATGGGTTAAACGCGTACAAGACTTAGGTGCAGGCGAAATCGTTTTAAATTGTATGAACCAAGATGGTGTTCGCAACGGTTACGACAACGAGCAACTAAGCAAAATACGCCAGCTGTGTGATATTCCTTTAATCGCCTCAGGCGGTGCAGGCAGTATGCAAGACTTTGTTGATGTCTTTCAACAAAGCGAAGTCGATGGCGCATTGGCAGCAAGCGTTTTTCACAAAAATGTGATTAACATTGGCGAATTAAAACAATATTTAACCGATAACCAAGTGGCAGCAAGATTATGCAATTAACACAACAAAACCAAACCCAAGTTGATTTTGCTAAAAGCGAAATGATCCCTGCTATTGTTCAGGATGCCCGCTCTGGCGTTATTTTAATGCAAGGCTTTATGAACAGCGAAGCGTTAAAAGTTACGCTTGAGAGCAATAAAGTGACCTTTTATTCGCGCTCTAAATCGCGTTTATGGACCAAAGGCGAGTCATCAGAAAACTTTTTAAACGTGGTATCGGTGCATACCGATTGCGATTACGACTCTATACTCGTACTTGCAAACCCAGAAGGCCCAACCTGTCATTTAGGCACGCAAAGCTGTTTTGGTGATGATGCAAAACCAAGCTTGAGCTTTTTAGCGCAACTTGAAGATGTCATTGTTGCTCGTAAAAGTGATGATCCAGCTAAAAGCTACACTGCGTCACTGTTCGCAGAAGACTTAAGCCGTAGCTGTCAAAAAGTAGGTGAAGAAGGTGTAGAAGTGGCGCTTGCAGCAATGAAACACGACAACAATGAACTTACCAACGAATCGGCCGATTTGTTGTATCACCTCGTTGTACTACTACAACGCCAAGGGTTAGAACTCACTGATGTAGTTGCTTGCCTACAAGGTCGTCATAAGTAAATACAACGATTACTGTGTGCGCCATTATGTGGCGCACATCGTTATAAAAAGCCATAATTTTTCTTTTTAATTCAGCCTCTCAATAGCATTTGTTCTCTCCCTTAGGTATCCTTTAACTAGGGTCTGCTGACCTTTGCGGATTAATATTTGTTCAAACTAGGGGCGGTTTAATCCCGGCGCGAGGTTTGCAACCTAGTGGGCTCGATAACTGCTCCTGCGTTATTCTACTGGCTTACATCCATGTAAGAATAAGTAAAAACCGAGCAAAGCTTCCGCGCCCTGCTCACGCCCCTTACCTACATCCATGTAGGCAACAAAGAGTAAATAGCCTCTAGGCAGAACCCTTCGGGCAGCGCCTGTTTGGCATTGATGCTGCGTTATCGCCTATTTATGTGGAATATTCACACTACTTAGGCTCTTCCTTGCCTAAATACCAAACAGACTGCTGCAAATTTAATCTCAAAAGGTCAACACCCCCTAATTAACTTTG
>NZ_PNDI01000032.1:0-39149 GCF_005887465.1 Pseudoalteromonas sp. S1610
GACGCCACTTACTATTATATAGTAGGGTAGTGTTATTAAAGCTCGTCTGAATCGAGTCTAAACTATTCAGTTGTCCTAGTGACACAGAAAATGTTTCTGAGAAGATAATGCCATTCGCCTCGCAGGCTCGGCTCATCTTACGCAGAAATAGCAAATCAGTGATTTGCAAACCAATTTCTGCGTCCCCATCGTCTAGAGGCCTAGGACACCGCCCTTTCACGGCGGTAACAGGGGTTCGAATCCCCTTGGGGACGCCACTTACTTATTTTAAGTAATCTATAAAGCAGTGTGACTGCCACACTCTCTATCCGCAAAATGATAAAGAGTGAAAAATCTCTTGGTATGCCACCTACTATTCATTAGTAATATAGCTTTTAATAAAAAGTATCTAAAATCAGTTTACCTGCATTTCCATCACTACTTCAAAACTATCCAGTGAAGTTAAAATCTCAAAATTAAATAATTTAATATAATAACTCCTATATATTATTAGTTTCTTTCCTTTCTTTATATTCAGCTTAAATATACTTCGCCTATGTTAGGGTACATATAAACGTCCAAATAAATAGGAGGTTATATGGCAAGTGGATGGGCACGCGATGGTGCAATTCAAGAACAAATTGACGCAAGCGTTAATGACGCTGTGCAGTATGCTAGAAGTAATTTAGTTTCTGGAGCCAGTGCCGAGCTATGTGAAGAATGTGATGAACCAATACCACAGGCACGAAGACTTGCGGTACCTGGGGTTAAGTATTGTGTAAGCTGCCAAGCTGACCTAGAAGGTAAAGGCGGGCTTTCAAAAGGGCTTAATCGGCGTGGCAGTAAAGACAGTCAATTACGATAAAAAGGTGCATACAGCACCTTTTTTAATATCGTATCAGAGTTGAGCTTAGATAATTAAAAAGGGGTTAGTAAACCTATTAAATAAATTTACTAAAATTTATTCATGTTCTCTTTTTTCTGAATAAGTTCAATTGAGTAGCCATCTGGATCTTTTACAAACGCAATTTCTGTTGTACCACCCTTTACTGGTCCTGGTTCACGGCTAACGTTACCACCAGCGCCCTTAATATCTTCACAGGCTTTATAAATATCATCAAACTCAATGGCGATATGACCATAGGCATTACCTAAATCGTAGCTGTCGGTATCCCAGTTATAGGTCAGTTCAAGTACTGTCGTGTCAGTTTCATCACCGTAGCCTAAAAAAGCGAGGGTGTAGCGGTACTCTTCGTTATCAGCACGGCGCAACTCTTTCATACCGAGCACTTGAGTATAAAACGCAGTTGATTTATCTAGATCAGCAACCCGTAACATGGTGTGTAGTAAACGCATTTAAACCCTCTTAAAATTCACATAAATTTTGATAACGCAGCCATTTTATAACGACTACCGCTGCGCTGTTAAAATATCAATAATCCGATTATAAATTATTTCTGTGAGCATCACAGTATCATCGCCATTAGTATTTATAAACTGTACAACGACTGTATCGATATCCTTATAATAACGAGCAATGCTTGAATACCCTAATACCCAACCCGTGTGTTCATACTTATAAAGCGATGTATACAAAGCTTGCTCTTGTTCGTCGAAAAAAGCGCCTTTGTTTAAAGCAATAAGAAAGTCGCCTATATCTTGTGCGGTAGCCACATAGCCTTGATCGAGTGCTTTAAAATCATTCTCATAACCTACGTAGTAACCACTCATCAAATCTACTAAATTTATTTCATGCACTGATGAAAACGTGTTCGTTAGGCCCAGTGGCGTTAAAATTTCATCTTTAATATATTGGTTATGATCATAACCCAGTACGTTAGACATAATTTTTCTCAGCAACAAATAATTAGTATTAGAATAGCCATAATCAGCATCAGGGCTAAAGTCCGCGGGTTCATCGAGCACTAATGCAAGTGGATCAGGGTAGGTGATTGACCAATCAAAATTATCGGTGTCTGTGTAATTGGGTATGCCACTTTTGTGTTTTACCATCATTCGCAATGTAATTTTATCTGCGTTTTCAATGCGCCCAATTAATGATGGAAGATAATCAGCCAGTGTTTTATCTATTTCAATACGTCCAATGGCTGCAAGCTTAGTTAAAGCTGCTGCATCATATAACTTTCGAATGCTGCCAATTTTAAAAAGTGCATTAGGGTATGCGGGTATTTTTTGCTCTCGATCATGCCAACCATTTGCAAAATATTCAGGTTGCTGTCCTTGTTTATGAATATAAACAATAATGCCATCAATTCCTTGTTCAATAGCCTCTTGTGTTTGTGCTTGAACGTTAGCGGGCAGTGGGTGAAAGTAATATAAAGCAAACTGCCAAGGGGCAAAAATGTATATGCTAGTAAGAGTAACAATGAGAGCTGCAATCCGCAGAAGTGTAAGCGCTTTTTTGTTCTTCAATTGTATCATTGCATTCTGGCTTCATTTATTTTTGGAGTGTGAGGATCAGCTTTTTACTCTACTAAACAGCAATATCATGTGATATTGCTGTTTAGTTATGGGGAGTTTGACTGTATTAAAGTATATTTTTACTTATTAACTTTGCCCTTAAGAACATAGATTTCACCATCGAAACTCCCTTGAATCGTCAAACCTTGTCCTGCTAGCTCTTTAAGGTACTCTATATGTTCCTCAGTAATATGCTGCCCAGGCACCAAAAGCGGAATACCTGGCGGATAGGGGGTAACTAAACCGGCACAAATACGGTTGTTACTTTTACCGATAGGCACAGATTCGCGCTCGCCATAAAAAGCATCACTTGGAATACATGCTAAGTCTATGGCTGGTAGGTTTTCAGGCAAGCGAGATCGTCGCGTCGATTTTGACAACTTCACTTTACCGCTGTCGAGTTTTTTGAGCGCATTATAAAGACGAATTATTTTTGAGCGCGTGCCGCCAAGGGTGAGTAATACCAAAATGGTACTGTGGGTGTATTTTTCTATTTCTAAGCCAATTTCATCCAGCAGGTATTTATGAATATCCTTTAACGAATAAGGTAATTCGCTAATGTCGATGAGAATTTTTAGCGGATCGTGACCCATGTTATCACCACTAAAGTGTGGAAATATTTCCATAAAATCTTGTTTACCAAGTACTTTAATTTGTTTGAGTGAAGCCATCTGTTGTTTAAATTCTTCCACATGGTTCAACAAAGCATTGAGTAACTTATAGCCTTCCATCTCCAATTGCTTTTGGCACACATCAAGCGACGCGATAAGCTGATATTTCGGCGATGTACTGGCATAAATACTGTAAATCTCGCGAAAGAAATCAGCATCGAAATCAGGATCGTTAACATGAATATAAGACGCCTGAGAAAACGCCGATACCACTTTATGCGCTGAATGAGTAACATAATCAGCGCCAGCATGAATGGCGGAATAGTAACGTAAGCTTGGATGAAACAGCGAGTAAGCAAACCACGCTTCGTCGATAAACACCTTAATACCATGCTGATGAGCAAATTCTACTACCTGTTTGAGGTCGCTTAGCAGACCATCGTAAGTACAACCAGTGAGAACCAGTAATTTTGCATCGGTATTTTGTTCTATCGCTTGTTTTATATCGGCCAACGACGGCGGCGCAAAAATGCCATATTTAGGATTTAAAATACTCGACAAATAAATGGGTAAACTGGCTGATTGCAAAATGCCGTAGTGCACAGATTTATGACAATTACGGTCAATAATCACTTTATCGCCCTTGCGAAGCAGTGTCTGCAAGATGATTTTATTTGAGGTAGATGACCCGTTGGTAACAAAATAGGTATGTTTCACTTCAAACGTTGCCGCTGCTGACTCTTGGGCACGGCCAATGGTATTGGTGCTATCTGATAATGAGCCTAACGAATCGACTGACACCGATAGATCGCCCACAAACACATTACGGCCATAAAACTGATAAAAATCTTTAATATAAGGAGAATTTCTAAAGCTAGAACCGCCACTATGTCCTGGAGTGTGCCATGAATCATTCGACTCACCAACATATCGGCGATATGCCGTCCAAAATGGGGTTTCTGAGCGATCATCGAAATCGTTAATCATATAACCTAAAATTGCTTCAGGGTCTGAGATTACCTCATCTTTAAAGAAGAATGACTCAATCTCCTCAGACTCATTAACGATTTCTAGCCCCTTCGTATCATCGCCAATAACATAAACAGGCAGCTCAAGGCGGATCCCTTTTAACTGCTCGATAAAGCGACTATAAGTGCGTTCGCCAACCTTATTTTGCAAATCCCAGCTAAGCACCACGGCCTGAATATCACCATCTTCCTCTACAATGTCCAACGCTTGTTTTAACTCAAGACGCTCAATAATATCGATATGAATATCATCTCGCTCAAAATTGACAATGGTCTTCGATAGATTCGTTGAAAGCTCTTGTAAGGTGACTGGATCTTGCTCAATTAACAAGATACGAAGTATAGGTAGCATAGGAATTCTCGCAATAAAATTTCATAATGCTCAACAGCATAACTAAAGGATTAAGACTTGTGAAATTAATACTTTGAAAATGTTCCAATAATTGCTTTTCGCAAGGGTGCAGGTATAAGCGTTTATTTAATTAATTTGCACTATAGAAAAGTCAAGGTGCCTAAGTCTGGCACCTGCATTAAGAAATAGATTGTATTGGTAGAAGAACACTCGCCATATGGCTACTCAGTTTTATCTTTAAACTCACACAAGTCTTCACTAATACAGCTGCCGCATTTAGGTTTTCGCGCTATGCAAGTATAACGCCCATGTAATATTAGCCAATTGTGTACATCGACTCTAAATTCTTTGGGGATCACTTTTTCTAGTTTTTGCTCAACCGAAACCACGTCTTTACCCATAGCCAGCTTAGTACGGTTAGAAACATAGAAAATATGCGTGTCTACAGCGATTGTCTGCAAATTTAAATATAAGAAAGGCAGATGTAATTAGCTTTCAAAATGTTGATAGTTTCAACTTTAAAGAGCAAAGATCTTGTGTTTTCATTAGGCTTCATCGGAACTTTTAGTTACAAAGTTAATTTGGTAACTCATATTAACTGTGTTGTAGTTAATATAATTACAGCACGAGATAGGGAATTATGTATGAAAGAGGATATTGATGAGCTAAAAAGTGAATTTCAAGCAAAACTTCTATCTTGGAATAATATAAAAAGTAAAAAAATTAAAGTTACATTTATATTCATATTTTTCGGTTTGATTGGATTAAAGGTTTTTACCACTATGTTAACTGTTGATTGGCTTGCAGGGTTAATATGATGATCACTTTTCGCCCACTTAACAAACATGATTTTAACTATTCAAAAGTTATAGACCTTTTTTTCGAAGCTTTTCCAAAAGTTCACAGACTACCAGAATGGCTTGTTAAATACAGAATGAGGAATGGAAAAAATGGCTTTGATGTTATTTATGATCATAATAAATGGGTTGGTTTTCTCTACACTAAAGAATATAAACAAATTATCTGTGTAAAGTTTTTTGCTATATCTGAATTGCTCCGCTCAAGTGGTTACGGAAGCAAAGTAATGGATTCTATGAATGAAAAGCATTCAAATAAAAGAATAGTACTCACTATTGAGGAGCTTGATGAAAAGACAGAAAACTATCAACAAAGAGTTAAGCGCAAAGCGTTTTATGAAAAAAATGGGTTCAGTTCTACCGGGTTTATCATAAAAGAGCCAGCTGAGCGGCAAGAAGTCCTTATACGTGGTGGAACTATATCTCAAGAAGAAATAGAAGCTATGTACAAGCATTTTTTAGGAAATTTATTGTTTTCTTTACTTAAAATCGAAGTACTAAAAATTGAATAAGAATACCGTCATTTTAATGTAATTAGTTAGTCGTTAGCAGTTAAATAATGCATGCAAACAGCAGCAAAGATAAAAACTTAAAGTTTACTTATTGGCTCAAAAAAGAATAAACATTATTCAGTTTTATTCTTGAACTCACACAAGTCTTCAATAATACAGCTGCCACATTTTGGTTTACGGGCAACACAGGTGTAACGTCCGTGCAGTATGAGCCAGTGGTGTACGTCTACTTTAAATTCTTTGGTGATCACTTTTTCGAGTTTTTGCTTAACCGCAACCACGTCTTTACCCATAGCAAACTTAGTAAGGTTTGATACGCGGTCGATATGGGTGTCTACTCCTACAGGGCTAGCCGGAGGGTAATAAAGGTAGATATAAAATATGTCTAATTGCACAAGGCTAGGTTGATTTGTGCCATATATAGTCGGCTCTAACTCACTTTTTGCCCCTTTCCGTGTTTCGCATGACTGAACTAGCTTTAGTTGGTACTTGCCTCTTGACTTAATTTTAGTAATACTGAAAAGTGTCTATTATTCAAGAGGCATACCAACAACTTGCTTCTATCAAGATCTACAGAAGGATATGAATAAATTGGCAAGGAATAATAACCAGCTCGCTTTGGCTGATGTTTTAAGGGAGTTTGAAGAAAACGGCACTACCTTTACCGCTGAGATGGTAGCCCAACGCACCACGTATAGTAAAAACTCCATCAACAAGTACATTAATGAGAAGTTGCTTGATAAGTACATTTTTCATGCTGATTCACGTGCCAAATACCGAATTGAAGGGTTAAGCGCCTTATCAAATGACGAGTTCCTTTCCGTAATGAGTCAGTCATCGAAAGCTAAGCAAAAAAAACCGGAAGAGCAGTTTCACGATAAGCTGGTTAGTCGGAGCCTCGATGCGTTTACTTTAGCGCTGGAGGTATATAACCGACCAAGTATGAAAAATCGTGTTGAGGCCTTCGCAATCATGATGGTCAATGCTTGGGAACTGCTACTTAAAGCAGAAATACTCAAGGCTGAAGGGTATGAAAAAATCTTTTATGATGGGGATAAAAGTATATCCATTTCAGATGCGGTTAAAAGGAGGCTGCAAGAAAAAGATCCTGTCAGAATCAATTTAGAGACGATTATTGATTTACGTGACCACGCCATCCATCTGCTGATACCAGAATTACAGCCACAATTGTCCCGGCTTTTTCAAGCAACCGTTCTGAACTATCAAACACGTTATAGGAATGAAATGGGTAATGCCCCTCTTGCCGGGCAAAGTGTGGGTATGCTGAGTTTGGTTGTAGATGGCCCCGCTCCAGAAGTAGCATTGATTCAAAAGTTGTATGGTAAGCATGCTGCTCAATCAGTATCGAAATTCATTCAACGCTTTGACGAAACATCGAAGACGGTTGATTCTACAGAGTTCTCAATCCCGGTTGACTACAGGCTTGCGCTTGTTAAGCGGGAAGATGAAAGCGATCTGTCACTTAGTGTGGGTGATGCCGGTGAAGGAGCTATTATCATCACGAAGACTAAAGATCCAGATGCTACACACCCCTACCATACGAACGAGGCCCTTGACGAAATAAACAAACGGCAGGCAACCACTTCAATCAAGAGTGGCGCTTTTCAGGCCGTGCTGAATAAACACAAAATTAATAATCAGACAAAGTCAGATATGCGTTGGGTGATTGATGGGAGACCTCGCTATTCTGAAAAATTCATTAGATGGTTTGTGGACAATTTAAAGCAACCCAAGTGGCTGGAATCTGCTAAGGAATTTAGACGCAGCCAACTTAGGAACAAGCGCTGATATGTCAGAAATAAAGTTTGATAGTGAGACTCTAGATGGATGCCTATTCATCGGCGTCGTGTACGACTTATACCAACCGCTCTGCTTTCGAGATTTTGAAATTGTAACAGCTCCTTCCGACGTGAACTACGTTTTGCACGTCCATCACAGGGCAAATGCCCTGAACGATACATTTAAGTCACTTGAAACAATCTATCAACTATTGTCACTGACGAATCTTCCGGTTGAAACGCCACTTGGAAATATTTCACGTTACAACTGGGTGCGTTCGATTCTAGATGTCATGTTAGGTAGAGTAACGTCGATTAGGGATTGCGTATTTCTATTGATTGAATCGGTTTGTGAGGTTGGCCTGTCTCCGCGTAAGGTATCCAGAAAAGCGTTAATTAGGAATGAAAAAATAATAACTAACAATAGGTTAATAGAACTAATAGATGAAGTGGCTGAAGCGGGAAAACATTTACGAGAGGAAAGAGATAGACTTTTTCACCGGGGAGAGAGAAGAACTTTGGGGAGCCTCCCAGAATTTTATTATGCGGCAAGTGCAATGGAAGCTTTTGGAAGTTCAGGCAAGCATACTGGACCGGACGGCGAGGAATTGGTTCTCGAAGCGGAACACAAAAATGTTATCACGGAGATAGAGGTCGATTTCCATCAAGTTGTAACTGTTCTGTCGGCAACGCTCACTGAAATACTTTCAAACCTTTATCCGATGTTTAAAGAGACATTTATTGGAAAGATGAAAGCCGGAGATGGTATAAACGAAGCCGCATTGGGTTTGATAGAGCGAGCAGAATACTACAACAGTAAGTTTTATCAAAACTAATCTATTGAACCAGAATTAGTTGAGCATTCACGACTATGATTGTTGCCATTAATGCCAGAGATGTGTCAGCTTGTTAGTTAATTGATTTATTAAGCGCTTAACTGTTTCTCAAAGTAATATTCTTCGAACTATAGAGGATTAGTGGATTTGACCATTAGAATCCTTGCCGAACATAAAGTAACCCGTAAAACGCTAATCAAGCAAAGCCACTAACTCACAATTGTCCAAAAACGAGTTTACCCGACCCTCCGCTTTTCGCTCAAATAAGACCCCGAAAAATGGCTCATATAGCTATCTAGGCCAACGCTTTCAAAAACAGAAGTATATTTCCGATAACTACCTTTGAATTCCTATAAACGGAAGTTTGCTTCCGAAATATAGCAATATTGGGTTAGAAACCGGAAGTTTACTTCCGTTTTGTACTTTAAGTTTATAAACCGGTGTTTAATGAAAGCTGGGAAGTCTAGAGGTACAAGCAAACATTGGGTTATTAAATTTAATAATTAGCTTTTAGCTAAATTTAGAAAAACTTTAAAGCTGGTAGTTTGATTATTTGAACTGACCTCTATATTTCCACCGTTTGCTTGCGCTAGAGCTTTAACTATTGCAAGCCCTAAACCAGCTCCATCGCTGTGTCGTTGGCGCGATTTATCGGGTCGATAAAAGCGGTCAAATAAATAAGGTAAATGCTCAGAAGGTATTCTCTCCCCAGTATTAATCACTGAAATACATATTTTATCAGCGGTAAATATTTCACTATTTACTGTGATTGATGAGCCTTTTGGGGCATACCTTATTGCATTGGATAGGAGGTTTGATAATAATTGGCGAAAGTGTAATTTGTCACAATAAAAACAAAGGTTTTGACCTTTTTTCTTAAATGTAATCAATGAGTCTTCAGCCAAAGCATCAAAGTACTCAAATAATGCTTCAATTTCATCATGGCTTTTTAGAGTATTTTGAACGGGTTTAACCAGTCCATTCTGAGTTTTTGCAAGCCAAAGCATATCACTAACCATCTTAGTTAGTCGTTCCAGCTCTTCTAGATTAGAAAACAATAATTCTTGATACTCTAACAACTGTCTTTTTTTAGATAAACCAACCTGTGTTTGAGTGATTATATTTGTTAGTGGAGTACGTAACTCATGCGCAATATCACTAGAGAAATTTGATAAACGAATAAATTCACCTTGGAGCCTGTCGAGCATCGAGTTAAACGACTGCACCATATTAACAAGCTCAATAGGCACTTTATTTTCATCAAGCCTTACATCCATCTTATTAGTTTGGATGTCATGCATTTTCTGACTCAAACCTCGTAAAGGGTTCAATCCTTGATGTATAGCAAACCAAGCCACCAATAAAATGAGTACCGCAGAGCCAAACATAATAGCCCAAAGACTTTGTTGAAATTGATTGAGAAAGTGTAAATGAAAGCTCATGTCTATCGCTGTAGTAATTTTGTATTGCTGTTGCTCAGTACTTAAATTACTCACCAGAGCTCGGTAGGTGTGGGTATCATTTTGCCATGAGGTAATGTTGTTACGGTTAAAGCCAGTTGAAACCTTAGCACTCATTACAAAATCACTAAAATCTCGTTCAGAGCTTTGAAAAATGAGATCTCCTTTTGCGGTATTTACCTGATAGTAAACACCGTGATGACCCGCTACAGCGTTAGATAATTCATTTTTAAATTTCAGGTTTGATTTATAGTGTTGTCTTAAAACTAATTCAATAGATTGATTAATAACATGCAGTTCACTACTATCTTGCTGGAAAAAATGATGTTTTATCGAACTATTTATTAAGGTGGCAACTAAAGTTAAGCACGCAATAACGGTTACAGCCACAAACAACACAACACGCATCGTAAGTGATAAAGGCCGTGACTTAATAGCCATCAGTTTCAACCTCTAATTTATAGCCCATACCGCGAACTGTATGAATTAATTTAATAGTAAAGTCATCATCAACTTTTGCTCTTAGCCTACGAATGGCAACATCAATCACATTGGTGTCGCTATCAAAATTCATATCCCATACTTGAGAAGCAATTAACGAACGTGGCAGTACTTCACCTTCGCGCCGTAACAATAGTTCAAGTAAGCTAAACTCTTTATTACTCAATAAAATACGCTTGCCTGCACGTTGTATTTTTCGCTTTGGAATATCCATTTCTAAATCAGCAACGATCAGTATATCGTCAACTGTTTGTACTGCACCACGGCGAATAAGAGTGCGTACTCTTGCTAAAACTTCAGCAAAAGCAAAAGGCTTTATTAAATAGTCATCAGCACCAAGTTCGAGCCCCTTTACTCTATCGTCTATGCTATCGCGAGCAGATAAAAATAGTACTGGGGTTTTGTTATCTGCTTCACGTAGCGACTGTAAAATTTTCCAACCGGATACGTCAGGTAACATGACATCAAGTATTATTACATCAAATAATTCGGTCATTGCTAGGTGATGACCGTCAAGACCATTGCGCGCCAAAGAAACCTGAAAACCAGCTTCACTTAGTCCCTGTTTTAAATAATCTCCCGTTTTTGCTTCATCTTCAACAACTAATAAGCGCATACAATTCCTTCATTAAAGTCCTAACAACTACCTCTGCAAATATTATGCAGTATCTGTCACTACAGCAACATGACACCAAGATTACAACTTTGTAATGTTCGCGTCATGTTGAAGACAGGTCTATTTTCTATACTCAATACATATTCTGCTATGAAGGAGTAAGGAAATGGGGTTTAAAAAGTCATCACAACAGGTTAGCACACCACGAAGACGATTTGTTCAAGGCTTAATTGCAGGAGGTGTACTTGCTGCTTTTCCGAGTGTATTACATGCTGCATCATCTTTAGTAGCAGGAACAATAACAGGCACTGTGCCCGAACTTAGCGGCGAAGTAATTGATCTGGTTATAGATGAATCGCCGGTTAACTTTACTGGCGTAGTACGTATGGCGACAACTATCAATGGATCTATACCCGCTCCTACCTTGCGCCTCAAAGAAGGCGATGACGTTACTATTAGAGTAACAAATAAGTTATCAGTACCGAGTTCAATTCATTGGCATGGCATTATTTTACCGTATCAAATGGATGGCGTACCTGGTATCAGTTTTAAAGGCATTATGCCTGGCGAAACCTTTGTTTATAAATTTAAATTACAACAAAGCGGTACATATTGGTATCACTCACATAGTGGCTTTCAAGAAATGACTGGCATGTACGGTGCATTAATTATTGAACCGCGAGAAAAAGATATTATTAGTGCAGATAACGAGCATGTTATTCAATTATCTGATTGGACTGATGATGACCCAATGGCGCTGTTCCGCAAATTAAAAATACAGAGTGATGTATTTAACTTCAATCAGCCCACTGTTCCAGAATTTTTTGATGACGTTTCAAATAGCGGTGTTTCGAATGCTTTGCAACGCCGCAAAATGTGGAATCAAATGAGAATGAATCCTACAGATTTAGCTGATTTATCTGCATCAGCAATGACTTTTTTAATGAACGGTAGTACTCCAATGGCAAACTGGCGTGGATTATTTAAAGTCGGTGAAAAGCTTAGGTTAAGGTTTATTAATGGCTCTAGTAATAGCTTTTTTGACGTGCGTATCCCCGAGTTAAAACTAACGGTTGTACAAGCAGATGGGCAAAACGTTGAACCAGTGACAGTTGATGAATTTAGATTCGGCCCTGGTGAAACCTACGACGTAATTGTTGAGCCTAAAAATGATGCCTATACGATTTTTGCTCAAAGTATGGATCGCTCTGGTTACGCAAAAGGAACTTTATCAAGCTCGCCTAATATTGATGCGCCAGTACCTGCACTTGACCCTGTTGAATGGTTAACGATGACCGATATGATGGGCAATATGACCCACGGCGGTGAGCACTCTGCAATGGCTGGTATGGCAGGCATGTCAGGTATGAACTCTAAAGAAATGGATCATAGCGCTATGGGCCACGGTGCAATGGCGATGGATCATAGCAAACATGGTATGTCTGAAAACCCATTAGCGGTTGCCAGCTCTAAAGTGCGTCATGCAAAAACGGAGTATGGAGCTTCAGTTGATATGCGCGTTGATATGCCTAGAACAAATCTTGATGATCCTGGTATTGGTTTACGTAAAAATGGTCGTCGTGTTTTAACACTTGCAGATTTACACTCACTTGAAGGGATCACTAACCAGCAAGAGCCAGAAGCTGAAATTGAGCTGCATTTAACCGGAAACATGGAGCGTTATAGCTGGTCATTTGATGGCTTAGAATTTGGTAAAAGCACGCCAGTGCATATGAAGCATAACCAACGTTTAAGAGTTATTTTACAAAACGATACCATGATGACGCACCCTATGCATTTGCATGGTATGTGGAGTGATTTAGAAAACGAGCAAGGTGATGTGCAAGTGCGACGTCATACGATACCTGTTCAACCCGCACAAAGAATCAGCTTTTTAACCACCCCTCACGATGTAGGTCGCTGGGCTTGGCATTGCCATTTATTATTCCATATGGATGCCGGTATGTTTAGAGAGGTAGTCGTATCATGAAACAATTAAAACTATCTAAATCATTAGGTTTATTAATGTTAACAGGGGCTTCATTAATTAGTTTCCCTTTATTAGCGCAAAGTGAAATGGCACAAATGAATAGCGCTAAGATGCAACCACAAGGAGGAAGTGCACCTAAAGATGCAAGAGACCCCCATGCTTACTCTGCGGGAACAACTTTAACAGAAGGCCCATATGCGCTTGAGGGCAATGAGCGATTAACACTCGCTGATGAGCATCCATTTTACGCATTACTAGGCGATCGTCTTGAATATAACGAGCAAGCAAACGCAGGTGTATTTGACTTACAAGCATGGTACGGCACTACCTTTGATCGATTGGTAATTAAAACCGAGGGTGATTTCAGCGAAGGAAGTATTGAAGAAAACCAAACCGATATTTTATGGGGTCACGCCGTATCAGCATATTGGGATACTCAAGCAGGTGTTCGTCTTGATTACAATAAAGAAGGTGAAAATCGGCAATGGTTGGCTTTTGGCTTACAAGGTTTAGCCCCTTATTGGTTTGAACTTGATATGACAGCATACGTAGGTGAGCGAGGCAATACCGCATTTACGTTAGAGGCAGAGTACGAACTATTACTCACGCAAAAGCTAATTATACAACCGCGAGCCGAAATTACACTTTATGGCAAAAACGATAAACAAAACGAACTTGGAAGTGGCCTATCAAGCAGCGCGATTGGCTTTAGGGTTCGTTATGAATTTACACGCCAGTTTGCGCCCTATATTGGCGTTGAATGGAGCAATAAATTTGGCAATACCGCCGACTATGCCACATCAAGTGGACAAAGTAGCAACAACACCGCATTTGTTACGGGTATTAAATTTTGGTTTTAATCATTTTAAATAAGAGGTAATTATGAAGTTTTTTAATTCTGCAGTAGCTATTTTAGGTTTAGTACTTACATTTTCCGCATCAGCGCATATATCACTCAAGCAATCAACACCTGCGCAAGAAGCCATGTTAATGAAAAGCCCAGAGCAACTTTCGTTAACTTTTGGTGGTGAAGTAAGGCTAGCAAAAGTCATCATCAAAGATGAAAAAAATAAATCAATAAACTTTGATTTCAAACCAAGCTCTACCCCAAGCACAGACTTTAGTTGGTCATTGCCGAGCTTAGTCCAAGGCACTTACACGGTTAAATGGACAGCACTGGGTGGTGATGGACATAAAATGACCGACACGTTTAGATTTATGGTACACAAAAGTGAATCGCATAAGATGATGCAAGAACAATCTAATACCCACAGCAAACATAATCATTAAGTAGCAACATAATGCAATTAAGTGAATGGTCAGTACTCTTACTATTATTAAAACTAGCAAGCTATATCGCAATTGCAGGGCTTGCGGGCACTTTATTAATGCGCTTTATGTGTGGCAACAGCAATGTTGCAGGGCATCACTTAATTAGCTTTTATCAGTTCTTAAAACGTTGGCAAATTACGTGTGTAGTTACAGGTAGTATTGCTGCACTTTTACAAGTACCAATAGAAGCTGGAGCAATGGCTGAATCAGGCTTTATGGGAATGTTTGACCCCTTTATGCTTGAAATTGTTTGGCAATCAGTCATAGGTGACCAAGCAACGTTTAGAATACCAGCGCTCATTATTGCTCTAATTAGCGCATGTATGTGGAGTGTGGAATCAGATGATAACGTAGCAGGTTATAAAAACGTTGCCGTTATACTAATCATGCTTGGGTTTATCGCTTATAGCTTCACTTTTACTGGGCACAGTGCAAATGAAAATGGGTTAGTGAAAAGTATTTTAACCTTTCACCTTATTGCCATTGCGAGCTGGTTAGGGTCATTGTGGCCGCTTTACAAAAGCTGCACTTTACTACCTACCAGTGAAGTAAAGCGGTTAATGCATTACTTTGGTCAACTCGCTATTGTTATTGTATTTGTACTACTTATTTCGGGCTTAACTCTGCTCCTGCAGTACCTAGAGTCATTTTCTGCATTGTTTACATCAAATTATGGGCAACTAATTTTATTAAAGCTGTTACTCGTCAGCGCGATGCTGTTACTAGGTGCATGGCATAAGCTTTTTTTAGTCCCGCAAATCACTCAACAACACCATATAAGTATATTAAAACGCTCGATTACTGTTGAAATAGTAATTGCCCTGTTTGTACTTATTACAACAAGTGTATTTACCACACTTGTTGGTCCGCCTATTTAACGATTAATAAAAAGGGAAACGTATGTTAATTAAATCCTTTAATTTAAAAATTTTATTGCTACTAATTTTTAGCACTGTTAGTTCTTTTACTGTTAGTGCACATGACGATGAAAAATATTCAAAAAAAGGCAAGGCCTTTGTCAATGTTGATAGCGAGGCTGCAAAAACAGTCAGCCTATTTCATGCATATCTAAAACAAGGTAATCGCGAAGCTGCACGTAAATTACTGGCCGACGATGTCATCATTTTTGAAGGCGGAAGTGTTGAGCGTTCTGCAGATGAATACGCGAAACATCATATGATAGCGGATATGAAATTCTTAAGTGCTGTTAATAGTGAACTACTAGAGCATCAAGTTTACACAAATGGAGACATAGCTTACTCAATTTCAAGAAGTAAAACTCAAGGAAAGTACAAAGGAAAAGATATTAAGTCTATGGGAATGGAATCAATCACATTAAAAAACACCGATACAGGTTGGAAAATCACTCATATTCACTGGTCTAATTAAGGAGTTAACAATGCGAGTAATCTACATTACCTCAGCGTTTTTTTTATCATTAACTATGTCATTTTCGGCAATGAGTATCGAAAAACAGCATAAAACATCAATAATCTATGAAAATTCAGAAAAACCTGAAATTGAGCTTACCGTTTATAAAAGTAAAAATTGTGGATGTTGTAATAAGTGGATTGCTCATTTGAGTGAAAACAATATTCAAACAAAAGCAATTAACGTTAATGACATGGGGTCGATTAAATCTCAGTATCAAATAAAACCTAATATGCGCTCATGCCATACAGCCGTGTCAGCCGATGGATTTGTATTTGAAGGTCATGTTCCCGTTAAACATATAAAACAGTTTTTATCTGGGCAACACGCTCCGCACATTACAGGCTTAAGTGTACCAGCCATGCCTATTGGCACTCCCGGAATGGAAATGGAGGGTATATTTCACAAATATAATATTGAACTACTCACTGACAACTCAAATGAAGAAACCTACAGATACATAAGTAAATCCAGCGAGCAATTTTAGCCTAACGGCATAATTTTTGATTTAATTGTTAAATACCCATTTTACACAACAGGAAACACTGATTTGTGAGCTTGATAGTGTAAAAATTACTCACATGTAAAAACAAAATACAAAACTTTTAAGGAGCAATACAATGTCACACTATTCAAAATTTTTTTTAATGATAGCAACATCCACAATAACCATGTTTGTATTGATGTATTTGAACACCTACCAACTTAGTCATGTTTATTTTAGTGAAACTCGTACTTATATGGCGCTTTATATGGGAGCCACGATGGCAGTGATAATGCTACTTTTCATGCTCAATATGTATAAAGATAAAAAGAAAAATATAACAGTACTCATTGCTAGTGTTGCCGTATTTGCAGGAAGTTTATTTTTAGTTCGCTCACAAGTGACTGTTGATGATAGCTCATGGATGTCGGCGATGATCCCACATCATTCAATTGCCATACTCACCAGTGACAGGGCAAAAATCAAAGATAAACGCGTTCAAAAGCTTGCTACAAATATAATTGAAGCCCAAGAGCGAGAAATAAAAGAAATGCAATGGCTCCTAAAAGATATAGAGCAAAACGGCATTGCACAAACCAATGCTCAAGCACAATTAAGAGCTGTTCCAGATTTCAATTCAAATAAATAAACCGCATAACATAAGGAGTAAAGCATGAGTAAATCAGCCCAACTTTTTAGAATGGCAACAGATGAGCATATTTGTCCGTTTGGTTTAAAATCAAAAGACCTACTAGAGCGAGAGGGATATACAGTTGATGATCAGCTTTTAACTTCTCGAGAGCAAACAGATGAATTTAAAAAACAACACAGTGTAGAAACTACACCTCAAGCATTTATTGATAATAAACGTATAGGTGGCTACGACGATTTACGTGATTACTTTAATAAGCCACAAGCAGCCCAAGAAGGTACAACTTACACGCCCGTGATTGCGATTTTTTCGGTTAGTTTTTTGCTTAGTGTGGCATTTAGTTTTGCATCGGATAATAGCTTATTATCAATGCAAACCGCTGAACTGTTTGTAGCCCTAACAATGGCAGTGTTAGCAATACAAAAGCTTCAAGACTTATTTAGCTTTACTAATTCATTTATAACCTATGACTTAGTCGCTATGAAAGTAGTCAGGTACGCTTATGTCTACCCATTTTTAGAAGCATTTGTTGGCATTGGAATGATAGCCGGATTACCAGCCTATATTATTGCCCCTATTTCATTATTCATAGGTGGGGTTGGTGCTGTTTCAGTGATAAAAGCAGTCTATATAGATAAACGAGAGTTAAAATGTGCGTGTGTAGGCGGTGACAGTAACGTACCACTAGGGTTTATCTCTCTAACAGAAAACTTATTTATGATAGCTGCCGGTATTTGGATGTTTGTTAGGTAAATAACAGCTTTAATTTAAAAACATGATGATGTACTAGTGTGATTACCAAGGGATTATGTCGCTCTAATTACCGAGCGACTTTGTCGTAAATAGCATATCAGCTGTACTAGCTCATATCAGATCTCACAGTTTAAGTGAATAAGTTTAGACTTCATCAGGCAGACTGCTATGAGCGAAAAGCAGACATTGACCGTTAATCGTTTCAACGACGGCAATTAGCCATACGTTGCATGTTTGCTCCCTTACTGGTTTTACGATATCCAAAACCGACATAACGACCATTAAGCAAATACCAAAGTAAAATAGGTATGTGCTTCAATCATATAGCCAAAGAGGATAAAGCGTTAATAGCACTGCTACAGGCCCTAGAATGCTGAAGACAGCTCTGGTATGGTTTTTATTTTTGTGCCAGTTGTATAAGTTTACCAATAGTTCCAAAGATGCAAAAATAGGTAAAAGCGTATTTACAGCTATTCCTTCGAAGTGAGAGAAGAAGCCTAGTCCTAATGCCGATGCAAGTGACCTTAATGCAGGGAAGCAGGCCGTGCCGCTAGCCAAACGCCACTAGAGCCTACTCTGTCTAATATTTTATTTATCATTTGAAAGTCTATTGGTTGATATTACCATCATTCTAAACTCCGTATATAAGTACGGAGTCAATCATTTTAATGAATCAATTATGGGGCAATGTGTTGGATCTTCGTTTTGCATACAGGTATTTGTCATATCCACAATTACTTTCTCTAAACGTTGAAGGTCATTAATTTTGTCTCGAATGATTGCTAACTTTTGTCGGCTTAATAGCTCAACTTGAGTGCAGTTGCTGTCCATAGACATTAGCGATTTTATTTCTCTTAACGTAAAGCCGAGCGCTTTGGCTTTTGTGATAAACCTAAGTTGTCCTGCTATTGTTTCGTCATATTGTCTATAACCAGATATTGGTTTTTCAGGTTGTGTAATCAGCCCTTCTCGTTCATAAAAACGAATGGTTTCTACATTTAAATTTAATGATTGTGCTAATTTGCCAATGGTTTACATTATTGCCTTTGTGAATACTACTAATCTAAAGTTATATTTAGTTTAGCTATCCAATGATTTGATGATGCCGCACGCTTCAATTGTATTGTCTGAACCACAAGCACTTGCCATCTGTTGTAATTCAGCTTTAAGCGCCCTTAATTCTTTCATACGTTTATTCACTAGTGCAAGTTGCTGATCAATTAATGCATTAACGCTAGAGCAGCTTTCTTCTGGCTTATTTTTTAATTCGATAAGACGTTTAATATCATTGAGTGATATATCTAGGCTGCGACAATGCTTTACGAATTCCAATTGTTTAAGTGCTTTACTATCATACAGCCTGAAATTACCTTCTGAACGGTTTGGATTTAACAGTAATCCTTCTCTTTCATAATATCTAATCGTTTGTATTGAACAGCCCGATTTTTTTGACAATTCGCCTATTTTCATCAATTTCCCCCAGACATTTGACTCTATAGTTACTATAGGATCTATAGTATAGGTATGCAACGAAAGGGATATATAAAAATGACTGAGAAATATTTAAACAATACGAATATCGTTAATTTTGAACACAAAGATATCCAATCCCTGATCGATCAACGAGGGTGGAAAAATTTGGATAATTTCAACAAAATTGGTGCCGCTTATCAGTTTGTAAAAGATGAAATAATGTTTGGCTATAACAAGAGTGATGATATTTCAGCAAGCGATGTGCTAGCAGATGGTTATGGACAATGTAATACTAAGGGTAATCTGTTAATGGCACTATTGCGTGGACTAGGTATCCAGTGTCGTTTCCAAGGTTTTACCATTGATCAGCAACTATAAAAAGGTGCTATCCCAAGCTTGTATTTTGGTTAGCACCTAAATACATCATTCATAGTTGGGTAGAAGTTTACTTTGAAGGGCGTTGGATAAACTTAGAGGGCTTTATATTGGATGAGCAATACTTAAGCTCACTACAGCAGAAATTTAGCCAAGCAAAAGATGAGTTTTGTGGTTATGGTGTTGCAACAAAGTGCTTATCTTCACCCGGTACGGATTGGCGTGGAGAGGATACCTATATTCAAAAAGAAGGTATTCATGACGACTTTGGGCTTTATGATTCACCAGATAAGTTCTATCTCGAAAAAGGTACTAATCTATCAGGTGTAAAACGTTGGTTGTATCAACGAGTGATCCGACATTTGATTAATATGAATGTATCAAAAATAAGAAATAAAAAAGTACTGGAGGTACAAAATGCACAACCATAGTCACAGTCATCAGCATGGTAAAGACGACCGGATTGGTTGGGCATTTTTCCTTAATGTGATATTTACCATTATCGAATTTATAGGTGGTTGGCTCACAAACAGTACGGCGATAATGGCGGATGCCGTTCACGATCTTGGTGATAGTCTTTCAATAGGTTTTGCGTGGATTTTAAGTCGTTTTTCAGATAAAGAAGCATCAGACAAATTCAGCTATGGTTATCGCCGACTTACACTTTTTGGTGCATTGGTAAATAGTATTGTTTTGATTATCGGCTCTATTTGGGTTTTATTTGAAGCAATACCTAAGCTGTCCAATCCTGAAATGCCTGTAGTTGAGGGGATGTTAGGGCTAGCCATACTCGGTGTTGCCGTAAATGGTTATGCGGTATTCAAATTAAAAGCGGGTGAAACACTAAATGAAAAAGTGCTGACATGGCACCTACTTGAAGATGTACTCGGTTGGGTTGCCGTTCTTATAGTCTCTATTGTATTGTTGTTCGTTGAACTGCCGATATTAGATCCTCTATTATCAATAGGGTTTACGCTGTTTATCTTATTTAACGTTTTCAAAAATCTTAAATCAACATTGGTGCTTTTTCTTCAAGCTGCACCCGATAAAGAGACCCAAGAGCGTATTAAGCAGTCATTAAATGAATTTCCTGAAGTAAATGGTATACACCATATGCATTTTTGGTCACTGGATGGTGAAAGTCACGTTTTAACAGCGCACCTTGAGCTGAGTGACAACTTTGACGTTAAAGAATTAATTAAGCTTAAACAAGAGGTTGCAGCTAAATTATCTTCCTATCATTTATCGCATACGACGATAGAGTTTGAGTTTTTAAATGAAAATTGTAGGGATGAAGCAGAGTAAGTTTTATCAATAAAATTTTGGAGCATACAATATAAAAAGCAGCTTAATTAGGCATAACTTAGTAATTAAGCTGCTTTTTTGCTTTTAGATTTCGTCGGATTGCTGTTTGTTACTCTCAGCGCCATGCGCCCATTGATATAAAATAGGCAATACAAACAAAGTTAAAATGGTAGAAGATACAATACCGCCGATAACAACTGTTGCTAGTGGTCGTTGTACTTCTGCACCAATTCCAGTGTTTAACGCCATTGGAATAAAACCTAAACTTGCGACCAGTGCCGTCATTAAAATAGGTCTTAAACGAATGATGGCGCCTTCAATGATCGCTACGTATAGGTCGCCTTTTTCATGCCAAAGATCTCGAATAAAAGCCAACATAACCAAGCCATTTAATACTGCGACACCTGACAATGCAATGAAGCCGACACCTGCCGAAATTGATAAGGGCATGTCTCTTAAATAAAGTGAAAATACGCCCCCTGTTAATGCTAAAGGCACGCCACTGAAAATGATTAATGCATCTTTTAATGAACCAAATGCTATAATCAAAATACCTAGGATAACAACCAATGTTATCGGTACAACTAGGCTTAATCGCTTACTTGCTGATTCTAGTTGTTCAAACGTTCCACCATAATCAAGCCAGTATCCTGCTGGAATTTCTCCTTCCTGATTAATTTTAGCTTTAACTTCTTTTACAAAACCGCCTAAATCTCTACCACGAACATTGACGGTAACCACAACTCTTCTTTTTCCGTTCTCTCGGCTAATCTGCGCGGGTAAAGACTCTGATTTAAGCTCTGCAACTTCTTCAATTGGCACATAGTTACCATTCTCAAGTGGAAGCGGCAGATGCTTCAAGCTATCGATATCCGTTCTTATTTGCTCTGGTAGGCGAACAACTAACTCAAACCGTCTGTCACCTTCATAAATGATCCCCGCAGATTCACCGCCAATCGCAGTGGCAACCCAGTCTTGCAATTCGGTAACGTTCAATCCATACCTACCAAGCGCTTCTCGTTTAGGAATTACTGATAAAGATGGAACACCTGTGACCTGTTCCATTCGAGCATCAGCGGCACCATCCACGGTTTTCACAATATTTAGAATATCTTTTGCGGTAAGTAATAACCGATCCAAATCATCACCAAATATTTTGATGCCGACATCAGCTCTAACGCCAGAAATCAATTCATTGAAACGCATTTGAATAGGCTGAGTGAATTCATAGTTGTTGCCTGGAATGTTTTTCAGTACTTTTTCCATTTCTTCAACTAATTCACTTTTTGGTTTTGAAGGTTCGGCCCATTCTTTACGTGGTTTTAAAATAACAAAGATATCAGCAATACTCGGTGGCATTGGGTCGGTTGCTACTTCTGGTGTGCCAATGCGCGAGAATACTTTATCAACTTCAGGAAACGCTTTAATACGTTGCTCAAGTACTTCTTGCATTTCTACTGATTGCTCTAGGCCAGTCGATGGAATTCTTAATGCCTGTAGTGCAATATCACCTTCATTTAATTGAGGAACAAATTCTGTCCCAAGCGTAGTTGCTAACCAAAGGCTATACCCCATTAACAGCGTTGAGAATGAAACAATAATCCAACGAAATTTCATCGCCATTTTTAACAATGGTTCATAAATAGACTTGGTTGAACGAATAACTACACTTTCTTTTTCGCTGATTTTACCTTTCATAAACACAGCTACAGCAGCAGGAACCAGTGTAACTGAAAGGATCATTGCGGAAATTAACGCCATAACGACAGTTGCCGCCATAGGGTGGAACATTTTCCCTTCAACGCCAGTTAGCGTGAAAATGGGGATGTAAACAACAGTGATAATTGCCACACCAAACAAGCTTGGACGTATCACTTCTGAAGTGGCTTCAAAAACGGTATTTAGGCGTTCTCTTAAGTCTTGCCTATGACCGTTGTGTTGGGCCTGTGCTAACCTACGGACAGAGTTTTCAACGATGATTACAGCCCCGTCCACTATCAAGCCAAAGTCCAATGCGCCGAGACTCATTAAATTGGCAGATACTCCTGCTTGCACCATACCTGTGATTGTCATTAACATGGAAATAGGGATAACAGCAGCGGTAATGAGAGCTGCACGTAAATTTCCAAGTAGAATAAATAACACAACAATAACTAAAAGCGCACCTTCAACGAGGTTTTTGGTAACGGTTGCAATCGCTTTATCTACTAACGTTGTTCTGTCGTAAACAGGCTCTGCGGTAATGCCCTTTGGCAGAGATTTTTGTATTTCGCTGAGCTTATGTTCCACTTCTAAAGCAACGGTGCGAGAATTCTCACCAATCAGCATCATGGTTGTACCAAGCACTGTCTCAATGCCATTACGAGTAGCAGCCCCTGTTCTAAGTTCTTTGCCTATAGCAACATTGGCAACATCACTTATTTTTACAGGAATACCATCGTTCTTTTTGATGATGACATTGAGGATTTCATCCATTGTCGCAAGTTGCCCGATGGAGCGCACTAACACTTGTTGTCCGTTTTGCTCAATATAACCCGCGCCACGGTTATCATTATTTTTACGTAATGCATCAGAAACGTCTTCAAAGCTTACCTGATGAAAAAGTAATTTTTCGGGTTTCGGCGTTATATGATACTGCTTGTTATAGCCGCCGATGCTGTTGACCTCAATGACGCCTTTAACTTGAGCCAATTGCGGTTTAATGATCCAGTCTTGTATTTCTCTTAAGGCAATAGCGGTATAAGGCTCTCCATTAGGCATTTTAGCGTCAGGAGAAGCTTGTACGGTATACATAAATATTTCACCAAGCCCTGTGGAAATAGGACCCATCTCTGGCTCTAAGCCAGAGGGAATAACGCCTTTTATCGCAGCTAATCTTGCATTGATTAAGTTGCGTGCGAAATAAATATCGGTTCCCTCTTCAAAGATAACGGTCACCTGGGATAAACCATATCTTGAAAGAGAGCGGGTGTGAGACAGCTTTGGTAGTCCAGCTAATGCGTTTTCTACTGGAAAAGTTACCCTTTGCTCCGCTTCTAAAGGTGAATAACCGGGGGCAGAGGTATTTATTTGTACCTGTACGTTTGTTATATCTGGAACAGCATCAATGGGAAGTTTTTGATAACTCCACATACCAACGCCGATGATTACCATCAGCAAGCTTAATACTAAATAGCGCCTATTTATTGCAAGACGCAAAATTGATTCAATCATATTGCGTCTCCTAATCGTCGTCTTCTACTTCAGATTTCAAGATATCTGCTTTAATCAGATAACTGTTTTTGTTTACATATTCAGCGTCTTTACTGAGGCCATCAATGACCTCGATATAGTTTTTGTCTGAACGACCAAGGACAAGTGGTGCAAACTCGTACTCTTCATTTTCTTTTACAAAGACACCTAATTGTCCACCTAGCTCTTGTATGGCAACTTTCTCGACCGCTAAATCCACCTCAAATTGGTTTATCTTTACGTTGCCTTTTAATAATTGACCTGACGTTAGCTTTAACTCAGTGTTGTTTAATCGTACCCGTGCTAAAACATAAGGCTGATCTTTAGCTGGAATAATATTAGTGATGACTGAACTGAATGCGTGTTCACCTTGCTCAATATCAACATGCTGACCGACTTTGATTTGATTATATTGGCTGGTAAACACCTTAAATTCAGCCCACAAGGTGTCAAATTTGACGATTTCAAACAAGCTAGTGTTTTGCGTGATACCGCCAATATTTCCATTTCGCTGTAAAACAGTCCCAGAAACAGGCGATGTTATTTTATAAGTATTTAAGCTCTCATTAGATTCAATAACGGCTAATAGATCGCCTTTTTTTACCGTATCACCAACAGTGAAGTTTATTGTCTTTATAACGCCGTTATATCTAGCGCTAACTTGAAATAATTGTTCAGCGCCTATCGTCGTAGAGCCGTATACAGGGATAGTTTGGTTCAACGTTTTTGAAGCTAAATAGGCTGTTTCAACACCAACCTTTTTTGCCATGTTATTGTCGATTTTGCTTATGCCTTCTTCGCCTTCATGTTCATCTTCACTAGCGAAAACACTTTGAATGGGTGATAGATACCCAATAAAAATCAATAGTGCGAGTAAATAGTTTTTCATTTTGAATTCCTAAACGATTCAGTTAATCACTGAATCAATAAATTGTTATTAAACTTAAAGTGATGTTTATTTAGAGTGACAGCGCTTCGTTTGTTAGTTTTTCTATCTCTGCGCCATAAATTAGGGCAGCAGATGCCGCGTCAATAAGGGTTCGCCGAGCATTTAACAGCTCTTGTCTAGCCGATACATAATCAAGATATCCATATCGACCTTTTTGATAGGCGTCTTGAGTATCTTCCAGTGCATCTTCAAGCATTGGGATAACCGACTGCTTTAATGAATTAGCTGTTAATATGGCTTGTTTTCTATTGGAGTATGCTCGTAGTAAGTGATTTCTAAATCTTAACTTAGTCGCCTCTTTCTCTATGGCAACTTGGTCACGCTCTGCTAGCGCACTAGCGATTGCGCCAGAATTTCGCTTTTCAGCAAACAAAGGTAAGCTAAAGCCAGCGACCAGTGCCGTATCATTGGCTTCTTGAGAGCGCCTAACACCAACAGACCATTTGATATTGGCCGTTGACTCTGTTTTAGCCAACTGTAACTCGGCCTCTTTTAGTCGCTGCTCACTTGCATAAACTTGAATAGCAGGGTTTTTCTCTAATTTCGCAAAGAGACTACTAAAATCACTATCATTGCCAAACTGAAACAGATCTCCAGTTACTCTAGAGAATGACACTGATGTTTCTCCCCAGTAAGCTGATAAAGAAAGCTTTAGATATTCCAAGCGCTTTTGTTCAGATTGAAGGGTGAGGTTAGCCTGAGCAATAACTGCTTTTGAGCGTTTCACTTCAGCCTCAGGAGTAGCACCTGCGCGGTTACGCTGAGATACAATCTCTAAGGTTTCTTGTGCTAAGCTCAAAGCATTTTCTGCCAATATAACTCTTTGTTGGGCTGCAAGTACTTCCACGTACTTCTCAGTGACTTGAGCCATTAAATTAAGCGCAGAGACTTCTTTTTCAGCAGTGAGTAGTGTTCTTGATTTTGAAACAATTCCAATCCGCGCTGAGCGTTTATCTCCCATTTCGATAACCGAAGATAGAGCGACTGTTAATTCAGCACTGTCGAATGTATTAAATTCACCTGAGCCTGCAAAGTTCTCAGCTTCAAGCTCTAGTTCATAAGCAGGATTTAAACTTGCGATTTGTTCTCGTCCAATTAATGCCGTTTGCTTGAAATCAAATATTTTAAGTTCTGGATTTTGTTTAAGCGTCCACTGAATTGCCTCTTGAAGGTTTAACTGCTTCTCAAAGGCATAAACATTAAATGTAAAAAGTGACAAAGCGAGAAACGCGATATATTTAAGCCGAGGTGTTACACACCTTAAAATTGCTATCTTGCGATGCACACAGGTATTAAGTGCCATGTATACTTTCCTATAAATTTATATGTGATATTTAGGTCATTAACATTTGACCTTTCTTAATTTTCTATAAAATTTAGGCGTATTTAGGTGGGCGGAATGGCACCGAGATATAGCCTTTTAGCTCAGGGGAAACTAAGGCGTAGGTAGGGAAATATTCTATTGCTTGTAAAATATTACAAGAAGAATCTGTATTTAAAAATAACTGACAGCAGCAACAAAAATTACAATTATCAATTAAAGTTTGGCTATTACCCTCCTCAAATAAATTAGAGCTTTCAGGAGCTTTTAGCGGGGTAATAGACTCAGTTAGTGATATATTAAAAGAACTTTCAATTAAGTTTCCTTCAATCTCTTCTTGCGAAAAAAACACAGACTGCACCGCGATTAAAATCATTATCACGTATGATATATATGGTTTAAAATATGACGGGTGCATTCTTTTAACTACTTTCTACTTAAGACTTTAGCTGTAAGATGCGGCGAGCACCGTTTAAAACGACAACAGCAATAATCAAACCAATCACTAAATCTGGATAACGGCTGCTAGTTACTGTAACTAATAAGCCAGCTAAGATTACACCTACGTTTGCGATTACGTCATTTGCGGAAAAAATCCAACTCGCTTTCATATGAGCGCCGTCTTCTTTGTTGCCAAATATTAAAAACAGACAAGCAATGTTAGCGATTAGTGCTATTCCACCAAATATCATCATTAAAGAAGAGATAGGTTCACTACCGTAAATAAAGCGTCTTACGACTTCACTCAAAGCACCTAGCGCTAGAATAATTTGAAGTACACCAGATATATGTGCCGCTCTAAGTTTCATGCTTATGCTTTTACCGACAGCATATATAGCTAAACCATAAACAGCAGCATCAGCAAACATATCTAATGAGTCGGCAATAAGGCCAGCAGATTGCGCAATAATCCCAGCAATTACTTCTATAAAAAACATGACTCCATTAATGGCTAACAACCATTTTAGCGTTGATGCTTCTTTCATCTCATTTTTTTGGGCTAGATCTTTTGCTTTTGCAGCTTCGGTGCTGCAACTTTCTTTAGTTGATGCCAACTCTGCACCGAGATTGAGTTGTTGTAATTTTTTTGTTATCTCATCTAAATTTTCATCATGAAAAACCTTGACTAAACGGCTAGGAATATCAAATTGCAACCCAACTGAAGGCTCAATTGAGTCAAGTGCTAACCTAATCAATCTCTCTTCTGAAGGACAGTCCATTTGAGGTACTTTAAATGTACTGACAAACGCGCCACTATAGTTATCTAATTGTGTATCAATTTTTACATCTTCATTGGTAGAAGATGATTGACACTGACCACTACATTTTTCTGACATATTTAACACTCCGTAATAATATTAAAATAAGTATAAAATCTATAGTGGCTATAGAGTCAAATAAAAAATTATTTAATGTAAAAGCGTGGAAACTGAATTGAAAAGCTAGTTTAAGAAAATAGTTTCTGCTAGTATTTTAAATACTATATTTAACTGGTGATAACTTTGAACCTTAATGTTGTACTAAAAATGCTCTTGGTTATTTCGATTGTTTTACAATCGTTAACTGCTGTAGCATCCTCAACATCTGAGAATCACCAAATAGATATAGAGCACCTTCAAACTCAACATGATCATGCAGATGATCGAAATGTCTCAAATGATAATGTAGGTGATGAGCAGCATAATGAAAAAGATTGTCATCACTGCGGTCATTGCAGTGGCAGCCACTTATCTTGGATTTTAGTCAGTAATTCAAATACCACGGGCAAACTAAACATTATCAATAAAACGCCTTATCAAATTGATCAAACAAATACTTACCTTGAAGCGATACTTCGCCCACCCATTTCTTAATTAGATTGATTTTTAATGACCTATTTGTCCATGAGAAGGATAAAGGGTTCGTGTTTATAAATTAAAAAATTAAGAAGTTTTATGTATATATTTTTAAAAAATACAGGTTTAACCCTGTCTTTATGCATGGCTGTGAGTTTTTCAGTTGCCACTTATGGCAAACAGAAAAGTATTTCATGGCTAGATAGTCAAATAAATAAAGATCCCGAAGTTGTTGCGGCTAAAGAGTTACTTAATGCAAGTAATCATAGAGCCAAAAGCTTAACTCAAGCCGTATATAACCCAGAGCTTGAAGCAAGCTATGAAAAAGAAGGTGATTTTGATAATTACTCTATTGGTATCAGTCAAACGATAGATTTTTGGGATAAGCAATCAACAAATAAAACCATTGGTGAAATTGATGTTTATGCAAACCAGCAACAATTGTTATCTCTACTCGATTCTAAAAAGGCTAATGCCTTAACTGCATTAGTTAATTGGCAAGCAGCAAAAAAAGCTGCTCAGTTACTTTCAGAAAGAGAAGAGCAATTGCAAACGCTCGTTGGAATTGTTGAAGACAAACGAAAAGCTGGACTTCTAGAGCCACTTGACGCTGAGCTAGTCTATTTAAACTTGTCGCAAATTTTTAGTGAAATATCTGAGTCTCAAATTGCTTTGAAAAATGCAGAGGTAAAGGTTCAGGAGTTATTGCCTGATTGGACGCCTAATACTACCAATTTGTTTTCATTTACTTTTGGAGCAACAAGCTACTCATTTAACTCCCAGTGGGTTGAGGAACATCCAAAAGTTAAACTTGCTAGAGCGAAATGGAAGGGACAACAATCTAAAGCTCAACTAACCACTATGGAATCTAAAGCTAATCCAACCATTGGCGTTAGCGCAGGGAAAAGTGGAGATGAAGACTTGGTTGGTGTGACTTTTTCAATGCCTTTAAACATCAGAAATAACTATACAGATAATGTTAAAGCCGCTTATTCAGAAGCCATTGCAGCCGAGGCGAATTTTCAGTCGGTATATCGAAAGCAGTCTTTTGAAGCAAAAGCTAATTATGAATCGCTTAATGTCAGTAGAAAATATTATGAGCAATGGCAAAAACTGACAAAAGGCAGATTAGATAGCAGCGAAAACTTATTAAATAAGCGCTGGCAAGCTGGTGATATTAATACTTCTGACTACTTACTTGCATTAAATCAACGTGCGGAAGGGCTTCATGCAGGAATACGTTTGGAAAATCAATTCAAGCTTGCAGAAATATCCTTCATTTTAAGTATGGGTCAGTTATCCAAATTTGATATTTGAGCGCTTTGTTTTTTCAGTAGCGAAAAACGAAATCTTAAATTTATTAAAAATATAGGTTACAAAAATGAATACAGTAATTAGTAAAAAATTTTTAGCCGTAGTAATTAGCAGCCTGTTAGTTGGGTTCACTACAAATCATGATGCTTTTGCACAGTCGTCAGATGGAACTGGTTCTGTCACAAACGTTTCGAAACAAGAAGAAAAAGAACATCAAGATGAGCATGAACACGAAAAGGGACATGAAGAAGATAAAGGTGACCATGACGAGCACGGCCATGAAGGTGGTAATAAAGAGGGAGAAGAAGAACATGAAGAAGGTATCACTATTGATCCAAAGAAGATGTCGCTTGCTAAAATTAAAGTGGAAAGTGTTAAGCCTGAATATCAATTTAGCTCCGTATATGCACCTGGCGAAATAAAAGCTAATGGCTATAAAAGTTATGTGGTATCACCACGTACAGAGTCAGTCATTATCAGTCGCCATGCAGCGCTTGGCGAGTATGTAGAAATAGGTCAGAAGTTAGTTACATTATTTAGTGAAGCAATGGCACAAGCACAAGCTGACTATTTAATCGCTTCAACCGAATGGCAACGTGTAAAAAAGCTGGGTAATAAGACGGTGAGTGAAAGTCGATTATTACAAGCTGAAACAACATACAATGCGAGCTATGGCAAGCTCATTGCTTTAGGGTTAACTGAAAAAGCAATAAATGGTATTTCTAACAAAGACATTAAAGCATTTGGGCAATATGCATTAACGGCGCACCGTGAAGGTGTCGTGCTTCAAGACGACTTTATCCAAGGGCAACGTGTTGATGCTGGGGATTCAGTCATGTTGTTAGCTGATGAAAAACAACTATGGGTTGAAGCAAAAGTTTCTCCAAATAAAAAGCTAAATTTATCAATTGATTCTCCTGCGGTACTTAAATTAGAAGGCCAGAGTTACAATGCCAAAGTTATCCAAGAAGCCCATACAATTGATCCCGTAACTCGTACAAGAATTATTAGATTGGGGGTACAGAATGCTGATGATAACCTTCATTCAGGTATGTTTGTAAAAGTTTACTTTCAGTTTGCCACAAAGCAGAAAGTGATGGCTGTGCCAGAAGAAGCATTGATCCGCAGCGCAGATGGTGATTGGACCGTATTTGTCGAAGACCACCCTGGAGAATTTAAAGCTGTAGAAGTAGAACTAGGCCGAGCCTTAGGTGATTTTAGGGAAATCATTGGCCTTGATAGTGGGACGCGAATTGTAACCAAAGGCGCATTTTTTGTTGCTTCTGAAATCGCTAAAGGCGGATTTGATCCGCATAACCACTAAGGAGCAAGACTATGTTTAATAAAATAATAGATTGGTCTGTTAATAATAGACTCCTGATTTTGATTGCGCTGTTTGCCACAATTGTCGGCGCAATTATGGTTATACCAAAACTAAATTTAGATGCCTTTCCTGATGTTACTAATGTTCAAGTTGCTGTAAATACTGAAGCGCCAGGACTAGCTGCTGAAGAAGTTGAACAACTCATTACGTACCCCATTGAAGCGGTCATGTATGCCTTACCTGATGTAGAACAAGTGCGCTCAATTTCTAAAACAGGCTTGTCTGGCGTCACGGTTGTTTTCAAAGAAGGCACCGACATTTACTTTGCAAGACAACTTGTATTTGAGCGTCTTCAAGCCGCAAAAGAACTGATACCAGAAGGTGTCGGCACACCCGAAATGGGGCCAAACACCTCAGGGCTAGGCCAAGTATTTCAGTACCTTCTTATTTCAGATAAAGATGCAGGCTATGATGCTATGGCACTCAGGAGTCTCAATGATTGGGTAGTAAAATTACTCGTTATGCCTGTCGATGGTGTTACTGATGTACTCTCCTTTGGAGGTATTGTTAGGCAGTACCAAGTAAATGTAGATCCATCTAAGCTTCTTTCTTATAACCTAACGCAAGAAGACGTTGTTGGTGCCCTAGATAACAACAATGCCAATGTTGGCGGATGGTATATGAACCGTGGGCAAGAGCAGCTTGTTATTAGAGGTGCAGGTTGGTTTGAAAGTGGTGACGCTGGTATTAGTAATATCAAACAAGTTCCCGTCAAAACAGTTGATGGGACAGTTGTGACGGTTTCGGATATTGCTAAAGTTGAAATGGGCAGTGAAATTCGTCAAGGTGCTGTCACAATGACGCGCAAAACCGAAGACGGTAAAGTCGAAAATTTAGGTGAAGTTGTCTCTGGCATTGTCTTAAAACGCATGGGGTCTAATACTAAAGCCACCATTGATGGTATCAATGCAAGAATCCCATTAATTAATCAAGCATTGCCTAAAGGTGTTCGCTTTGAACCATTTTATGATCAGGCTGATTTGATTGAAAAAGCCGTTGATACAGTAGTTGATGCACTATTACTAGCATTTATTTTCATCTGTATTGTATTAGCACTATTTTTAATGAATATACGTGCAACCTTCCTTGTCCTAATATCTATTCCAATTTCAATTGGTATCGCGTTAATGATCATGGCTTGGTGGGGCATTTCTGCAAACCTTATGTCATTGGGTGGCATTGCCGTAGCCATTGGTATGCTAGTTGATGGTTCAGTCGTGATGGTTGAAAACATGTTTAAGCATTTAAATAGACCAGACTCTACCCATTTAAAAACTGTAAAAGAAAGAGTGCCTAGTGCTGATACTGATCCACATGATGTAGAACAAGATGAGCATGGTATTAAGTTACGTCTTCAAAATGCGGGTAAAGAAGTGGCTCGTCCCGTATTTTTTGCAGCTTCTATTATTTTAGTCGTATTTACGCCTTTATTTAGCTTTGAAGGTGTTGAGGCAAAGTTATTTCAACCTATGGCAATAAGCATCATTTTAGCTGTTATATCTGCTATTGTGGTTGCGTTGTTTGTTGTACCCGCTTTAGCTACTTATTTATTTAAGTCAGGTGTAAAAGAGAGGGAAAGCTTTGTTCTTAGGCCATTAGACAAACTCTACAGAAAAGGGCTTACATTCGCACTAAAACGCACCAAATTAGTCATTTCAGCCGCACTTATATTAGTTTTCTCTGCCTTTGCATTAGTTCCATTAATTGGTACTGAATTTGTACCTGAGTTAGAAGAAGGGACGATAAACTTAAGAGCAACGCTTGCACCTTCTTCCAGTTTAGATACCGCGCTCACTGTGGCACCAATTCTAGAAGAAAAACTAATGGCTTTCCCTGAAGTAACCTATGCATTAAGCCGAATTGGTCGAGCAGAAATAGGTGGAGACCCAGAGCCTGTGAATAACATCGAAATTTACATAGGGTTGAAGCCTGTTTCTGAGTGGACCAGTGCATCTAATCGATATGAACTTCAAGGAAAAATGGAGAGATCTTTAGAAGAATTCCCTGGGTTGCTACTCAACTTTTCTCAACCTATTGCGACTCGTGTCGATGAGCTACTATCTGGTGTTAAGGCTCAGTTGGCGATAAAGTTGTTTGGGCCTGAACTTGAGGTACTGGCGGCTAAAGGTCAAGAAATAGAAACAGCAATTAAAAACATTGAAGGTGCAAGGGATGTTGCATTGGAGCAAATTGCTGGTGAAGCGCAATTGGTGATAAGTCCTAACAGGCAAGAACTATCGCGCTTTGGATTGTCTGTGAGTGACATAATGGAGGTTGTGCGTGATGGTATTGGTGGTGTTGAAGCCGGACAAATAATCAATGGTAATGAACGTTATGATATTTACGTTCGCATAGAGGAAGAGTACCGAAGTAACAAAGAAGCTATTGCTGATATTCGGCTTCAATCACCTACTGGTGCTTGGGTGCGACTGGGTGACGTAGCCTCAGTCTCATTTGAGTCAGGCCCACCACAAGTTAGACGCGATGATGTACAACGAAGAGTCGTTATCCAAGCAAATGTACAAAATCGAGATATGGGAAGCGTGGTTGCCGATATCAGAACGGTAATTGCTGAAAAGGTTGACTTACCTTCAGGTTATTCTGTTTCGATTGGCGGCCAGTTCGAAAGTCAAAAACGTGCTCAAAATAGGTTAGCTATAGTTGTACCTTTATCGTTAGCACTAATCGCACTACTACTTTACTTTGCCTTTGGTTCTGTTGGTCAAGCTATGCTGATATTGGTCAACGTGCCGCTTGCTGTAATTGGCGGAGTTTTCTCCTTATATTTATCTGGACAATACTTGTCTGTACCAAGCTCCGTTGGCTTTATTACCTTATTTGGTGTAGCGGTATTGAATGGGGTCGTTATGGTAGAAAGTATCAACCAACGTATTAAAGACGGTCTAGAAGCATCTAAAGCCGTTTTTGAAGGCGCTACTTCAAGATTAAGACCTGTACTTATGACTGCTATAACATCAGCTTTAGGTTTGATACCGATGTTAATGTCTAATGGTGTTGGTGCAGAAATACAGCGCCCCTTAGCGAGTGTTATTGTTGGCGGCTTGGTAACTGCAACACTGTTAACATTATTTGTTTTACCTGTTTTATATCGCTGGTTTTCAGAGAAAAAAATAAAAGAGCTATCCAGATAAAATGACTGTGAACTCTAACCCCACGCTAAAGTCACGTTTAGCGTGGGGTTATTGAGTAGATGAACGAAAAGAAAGATTAGATTTAACAATAAACTAATAGTCATGACTGCTTTGTCGGAATATTTGTCGTTAAACAGGCCAAAGCTAACTTCCGCTTTCGTATCTTTGCAGTCTTAATCTTTATGTGTCTCAAGGTCGGCTTATGGCACAGAGCCGTCCTTCGGCTCTAACTCATTTATGTCCATCGACGATTTATCAATATAACTCACCTTTGCCCCAAAACGTGTTGAGGCGAATGCCTCAAAAGAGCGAAAACCAGTCATTGTAGTTCGAGCAATTTTACTTCGTATTGATATACTAATGTCATGATTAAAGTTGATTTTATGGTTGGACGATGAAAACAATAGGCAAGTTGGCTAAAGAACTTGATATAGGCGTAGAAACTATACGGTTTTATGAGCGGGAAGGCTTGATAAAACAGCCTCAAAAACCTCAAAATGGTTATCGTGTCTATGACGACTCAATCACCAAACAATTACAATTCATCTGTAAGGCCAAAGCACTTGGCTTTACTCTAAAAGAAGTGGCTTCATTGATGTCAATGGATGGCGATTGTGCCAAAGTAGAATCCCTAGGCTTGCTGAAATTGAACGTAATTCAAAATAAGATAGCTGACCTTCAACGCTTAGAAGTCGTCATAAAAGAAATGACTAATTCATGCCGCAACAATAACGATCAATCCCACTGCCCAATAATCGATTCGCTAAAATAGTATTGACTCCGTACCTACCTACGGAGTTCATACTCAAATCATTCAAATAATGTTAGACGTTAAAAATGATTAATAAGATTTTAGATAAAGTTAGCTCAGGTGGTGTTTGGCTTGCGGCTCTTAGTTGTACGGGGTGCTTCCCCGCACTCGGCTCGTTAGCATCAGCATTAGGATTAGGCTTTCTCTCTCACTTTGAGGGAATTGCTGTAAATACCTTGTTACCTATATTTGCAACTCTGGCATTGTTGGTAAATTTGTATAACTGGTATAAAAACCAAAATCATGCGAGAGGTATTCTTGGGGTTATTGGCCCTATAGCGGTTTTGTTAACCCTCTATCCACTATGGCAATACGAATGGAGCACTTATTTGTTTTATGTAGGTATTTGTTTGATGATTGTAATGTCCGTATTTAACATTGTTAAACCTTTGAAGGAGCAAACATGCAAAGTATAGAGTCAAATTCTACCATTACTTGCCCTGAGTGTGGCTTCAGTAAAACTGAAGAAATGCCAACCAACGCTTGCCAGTGGTATTATGAATGTGAATCTTGCAAAGTTCTCCTAAAGCCTTTGAAAGGCGATTGTTGCGTATATTGCTCTTATGGAACAGTGAAATGCCCGCCAATTCAAGAAGGTCAAAGTTGTTGCGATAGCTAAATGACAGTCTATTAATGGCAATGAGAAGGCATAAAAAGAAATAGTGAAATGTCAGCAATCGTATCATTGCAGCCTTTATCACTAAGTCACTCAAGGGCTGCTTTTGGCACAAACCAGAAATAGCTTCCAATGAATTCTGTATTTAAATTTTAGGTTTAAGCTGGGCTCTAATTAATAAATCATAATCTAATTGCAACACCTTGCTTAAATTCAAATTATTCTTAAGTTAACGCAAATTTTCAATTTAACTGGTGCTGGCCTAATAAAGGCTCATATGAGAACCAAATAGCCAACTTATTAAATGGAAACTAAAAAATGTGGCTGTTAAAAGGTTTATACTAACTAAAAAGTAACTACTCTTAGCTATGACTCAGTTTTCTCTTTATAGTCACACAAATCCTCGATTATACAGCTTCCACATTTTGGTTTTCTCGCTGTACACGTATAGCGCCCATGTAAAATAAACCAATGATGGAGGTTAAACATAAACTCTTTTTTATTTGGCGTATTTTTAATTATGGCCTGTTCTGTCTGCTCAACAGTTTTACCTTTAGCGTAACCCGAACGGTTTGCAAGACGTTGGATGTGAGTATCTACTGCTAAAAAGTATCTACCTTCATTATCCTTTAGCCAGCCGAAGGCCGTATTTAATACTACGTTAGCAGTTTTACGGCCAACGCCAGGGAGGGCTTCTAGGGCTTCACGATTTTCAGGCACTTCACCGTTATGCTGATCTACCAATATTTGGCACATTTTGTATACGTTCGCAGCTTTGGAATTAAATAAGCCGATGGTTTTTATGTAATCACGCAGTGTGTCGTGGCCAATATCTAAAATGGCTTGTGGCGTATTAGCAACCGGAAATAATTTACGAGTGGCTTTATTTACCCCAACATCGGTGGCTTGTGCTGAGAGCGTAACGGCAACTAACAACTCAAATGGGCTTGAATATTCAAGCTCCGTTTCAGGATGTGGATTGTCGTCGCGTAAGCGAGTAAGTATTTGGTGACGTTTTTCTTTATTCATGTAACTTAAAACGCATTAGCTTTATTAAGTTAATGCGTTTTCCCCTTAAGTTAAGCTAGTAACACGCGCTCGAGGGCCTTTTTCAGCTTCTGGCGGTGCGACTTGTTTTGATTTTATTTGTGCATCAATGACATTTTTAGCGGCAATCAGCAGACCAAGCCCTAAGAATGCGCCCGGTGGTAAAATGGCCAGTAAAAACTGGCTATCAAAGCTAAACACCTCAATGCGCAATATAGCAGCCCAAGGCCCGAGTAATAAATCGGCACCATCAAATAATGTGCCTTGTCCAACCAGCTCTCGCATAGCGCCAAGTACAACCAGAACCAACATAAAGCCTAAGCCCATCATCAAGCCATCAAAGGCGGATAAGTGCACTGGATTTTTTGAGGCAAACGCTTCTGCACGGCCAATAATGGCGCAGTTGGTTACAATTAACGGGATGAAAATCCCTAAAGATTGGTAAAGGCCAAAAGTGTAAGCGTTCATTAACAGCTGCACAATTGTTACAAAACCGGCAATAATCATCACAAACACAGGTATTCTAATATCTTTAGGTACCCAGTTACGCACTATTGATACAGTAATATTAGAGCCCACTAATACCAATAAGGTTGCTAAGCCTAAACCTAGCGCATTAGTAATTGTAGAGGTAACAGCCAGTAAAGGGCATAAACCTAATAACTGTACCAAGGCGGGGTTATTTCCCCATAAGCCTTCTTTGTAAAGGGTTTTTAATTCGCTCATGGTGTTACCTCAGGGCAAGCATTCGCTGCTGCAAAAAGATCATCAAAGTTATTTTGTGCATACACTACGGCGTTTTTAACTGAGCCAACTACAGCGCGAGGCGTAATGGTTGCGCCAGTAAACTGATCAAACTGACCGCCATCTTTTTTAACGGCCCAACGATCGTCACTTTCGCTTTGTACTGTTTTTGCATTAAATGTGGTGATCCAGTCTGATTTTTTTACTTCAACTTTATCACCTAAACCTGGCGTTTCTTCATGTTTGGTTACCCTTACACCCGCAACGCTACCATCGCGATATACTGCACTGAGTAAGTTTATATCACCACTGTAGCCGCTAGGGGTGACATGACGAATGACTAATGCCACAGGTTCGTTATCTTTTCGGGCACGATAAATAACTTGGTTGTCGTATGGCCCTAGTAATGGATCAGATATAATTACACAATCTTGCGATAGCTCATTGCTGTATTTGGAATGTGGCAATACTTCTTGAAGCTGATTAGTTAATTGCAACTGCTCTTGCTCTGCAATTTTATCAGCGGTAAGTGTATTAATTGTGGCAACGAGTCCAGTTGTTAGTAACGCAAACCCACACAATATTGCGCCATTTTTTACCATTGAAGAAATAATCATTTTACTGCTCCATGGCCATAGGTTCTTGGTTGTGTATAGTAATCGATAAGCGGTACCGCTATGTTTATTAGCAACACCCCAAATGCAACTGCATCAGGAAAACCACCAAAGGTGCGAATTAAATACACAATTAAACCAATTGCTGCACCATAAATAAGGCGACCTCGATTGGTGGTTGCAGCTGATACAGGATCGGTGGCGATAAAAAAGGCCCCCAGCATAGTCGCACCACTAAACAAGTGAAACACTACACCCGGCTCTGTACCTGGCGAGGCAATATAACCAATTGCTGCGCATAAGCTTAAGCTTGCAATAAAACTCACTGGTATATGCCAGTTAATTACTTTTGTTTTTAACAGGTAAAGGCCGCCGAGTAAGAAGGCTAAGTTAACCCATCCCCAACCTAGGCCAGTCCACTCATTAAATACGCTCTTTTGCATGCTCTCTGTCACCGTTAGTCCGTGAGCAATATCTGTTTTTAAGGTATCAAGTGGGGTAGCCATTGTGCTACCGTCTATTCCTACTCGGAGCTGATCTAAGCTGTATCCTAACGTGGTAAAGTCGCTAAAGATTAAGCTTAACTGCTGGCTAAAAGTAATACCCGTATTAAGTAATTCTGTAACGGGTAACCAAGCAGTCATTTGCACAGGGAACGACACTAATAAAAGCACATAGGCTGCCATTGCAGGGTTAAATAAATTAAACCCTAAACCACCATATAGCTGTTTAACAATAACTATGGCAAACAAACACCCTATAACAATAATCCACCAAGGCGCTAAAGGCGGAATACTTATTGCCAATAACACACCGGTAAGCCATGCACTGCCATCGCTTAATGCAGGCCAAATAGGGCGCTTACGCATTAACATCACGGCTGCTTCAAACGCGCTTACACACACTAACGCTAATAATAATTGGATAAGGACACCGGTGCCAAAAAATACAACTTGCGCAATAACACCAGGAATACAAGCCGCAATCACAGTTAACATTAACCGTGTCACAGATTTGTGACTATGATTGTGGGGTGAACTGGCCATGGTTAGTTTCATGACTGATCGTTTCCTTCTTTTTGTTGCTTTTTAGCTTTAGCGCGAGCAATAGCGGCGGCTACGGCGGCTTTCTTTTTTTCTTGAGCTGTTTGCTGTGAAGCTTGTGAAGATTCATCGTTGCTTTGTGGCTCAGTGTTTTCACTTTGTTTTGCTAATTCATCAGCTTGCGCTGCTTTTTTAGCTTTAGCGCGGGCAATAGCGGCTGCCACGGCAGCTTTTTTATCATCGGCAGCGACAGGTGATTCC